>JARGOJ010000237.1 GCA_029210225.1 Planctomycetota bacterium | reverse complement strand
ACAGGGTGATAGGAATTTAGCGGGCTAAATGACTGAACCCTAACGAAATTCACGGTCTAATGAGCAGTCAGAGCCCATGGATTTAAGAATGCCAGAACAGTAGAGGGCGCGCACAGAGCGCTCTTAGTTCTTCTTCCCCGACTCTTTGTCTTTCTTCTCTTCTTCTTTCGCTCTCGTGGCTTTGCGCGTCTCGTCCTTGTCTTCGCCAGTCTGATTTTTTAAGAACTCCGCCGACTGCTGACCAAACTTCTCAAGGACGTCAAAGAAACCTCGCAACGGAATCCAAGACACGGTCGGATCGCTTACTTTACCAGTCGCACGAATAGACGTGATTTGATATTTCAACAGGCGCGTGACTAAATTGACGCCCTGTATATTGTCGGTCGGATCCAACGGCAGAATTAGTAAGTCGCAATCGCCGCGATTGGGCCCGTCTATCCAGATTCGCCCAACACATTCCAATTCGAGCTTCTTCGATTGAAGCAAGGCTCGGTCGATGACAATGCTCTCAAAACCACCTTTCCCCTCGAAGTGATATCGAACATTGATTCGATCAAAGCTTGAAACTTTCTTCCCTTCGAGAGTGAGCAGCTCATTAATTCTGAGCAAGAGGGGAACGGGGAGGACATTAGAGTTTCGCAGTGAGATCTCGCCAAATCCATTCGGTTGATCAGCGTTGCCATTGAAGTCGACCCAGCCATCGACGCGCCCGGTTATCGGCGTCTTCCTTAGTTCTGCTTTTTCGTCTTTCTCCTCTTTCTGGTCAATCTTTGATAAGCCTTCGACAATCTTGGCGAAGGATAAATCACGCAAATCAATGCGTCCGCGGTATTCCTCTTTTTTCTTATTGTATTGAGCGTAGCCCGAGAAGCGCCCGCCATGTATCTGACCGGAGAGATTGCGGAGCCAAAACTCCTCTCCGTTATACTCCAATTGACCGCGAATCTCCTTGAACGGCTGCTTCAACCATCGGGCTTCATTGAATTGAATGGCGCCGCCAAGACGTCCCTTGGGCCCAAGAATTCCTGATAATTGGGTTGTTCCCTTGACCCCTGTCAACTTCACGCCCATGTCTACAGTGAGGTCCTTCAAGAACAATTCAGCGAGGTAGTGCGCAGGGTCTTTTTTCTCTTTACCCAATTGAATCATGAAGGTGCTATCTAATTGACCGCTCGGGTTCAATTGCCCAACTAAGGCCCTTAAATCTTCAGGAAGCCCTGCGACCGCACGCTTCTTGAAGTCGAAGTTTTCAATGTTCGCTGTGTATCGTTGACCCCCAAGAGATTGGTCCTCGTCCTTCAATGATCGTCTTAAGCGAAAGGGCGTCCCTTCATATTTCCCGTCAATGTCAATAACTGTCAGCCCTATCGGAGAAATGCTGATGAGCCCACGGATGCCAGAGACCAATCGGCCTTCCACGAGCTTCGGCCGCGCCGACATGTTTTGCGGTTCTATCTCAATGGAGTTCTCGACCTTTAGATCGCCGTCTTTTTGCTTAGACGCTAAGAGGTTTATCTCAATATCAACGATGCCCGACGGCTGGTATTCCTTAAACAGCGGTCGAACCTGAAAGGGCATGTCTGTAATTAATTTAGGGAAGAGCTTGAAGCCTGGCAACTGCACCACAAAGGAGAAGTCAGGGTCTCCCGAGTTTTGCTGCGGAACCCGGGCAATTCGTCCAGTCGCTTTGACCGTGCTGCCAAATAACTGCCCCCGCAGCGACTCAATCGACACTTCGTCTTCACTAAGAATAAGGCGTCCAAAGAGCTTGTCGACAGCCTTGTCGCTAAAGCGATCTTTTTCAGGGATCAACCTCATGACCTCAGCGCGGACACCCTCTAATTGAACCACCCCCGTAATCAAAGGCTCTCCACGAGGATTTAGCCCAGGAGCCATTTGCACATGAATGGTCGTCCCAAGGTAGCCCGTTGCTCTTAACTTATTCGCGGTCGCCGCTAACTCCTCAGGAAGCGCCGCGATCAACTGGGGGACAATCTTTATCTGCTCGCCCTTAATTGTTAAGTCAACAATTGGATCGCGCCAATCAGAGGGACGGTCAGACATCCCTTCCGGAGGAAGAATGAGCGCGCCCTTTAATTGGTATTCTCCCCCCGAAGGCACCCGGCCAAAGACTTCATGGATTGTGATGGTCCTCTGTCTCAATGTGACATCGATGACCTTAGGCTCGACCTCAACTGGGAACTTTTCATATTTGACCTTGAAATCCTGCCCTTTGGCTTTGACTGAAATGTCGTCAAACCCTTTCAAAGAAACGGATACATCAGTGAGTGTTCCCTTTGGTGAAAATAAATCCAATGAGGGCTTCACTGACGTTGGCAACTTAGAAATCAGCGCCGGTGAAACGGTGATTGAGTCGGCGTTGACCGTCAAATCAAGCCCAATCTTCGCTGCTGCTCCCGTTGTTGGCGCGGGGTCAATGATTATCTTGCCGCGGCTCTTGAGTCCTGCGATTAAACCCTTGTCTTGACTCTCTCCGCTGACGTTGATCGCCAAGTTAATGGTTGGCTTCACCTTCGCGCCGTCTTGAGTTCCAGGGGGATAGGACAAGCGGATCTTCGCGTTCCCGCTGACCTTGACCGGAATAGGAAAGTCCTTGGGATTGATGCCGACGCTTCGGAGGGTCAGGTCGACCTCGGGGATGACCTTCTCTTTCGGATGGTTCTTGCGAATGAGGACCTTGGCGTCAATGCGTCCTCCTAAGGGACCAAGAGGCGAGACATAGGCGGAAACAGCGGGCGGGAGGTGGCCAAGCAACTCCGAAGAGACAGGAACATTGGTCGCCCGGATATCTAAGAAAATTAGGTCATTCTTGAACATGCGCGCCTGACAAATGGCTTTTCCTCCACCAGCAATGTCAAAGCGTGCGTTGTCAATTCGAACACCTCCGCCTTCAAGCAGCTTGAACCGACCCCGAAAGTTCTTCGCGGGAATAGGCATTCCCGAAAATTGAGCGTTCATTGTGCCGCCGAGCTCGTCAATGGTTGCGGAGACTTGGGGAGGCCCTCCGTCCGGGTCTTTGGCGACGGTTATGACTCCGGTCACCTTTCCTCGCGGCTTAAACATGGCAAAGGCATCTTGCGCGCCTTTGTCTGCGGCAGCAACGGCCTTGTCGATGTTCTTATCAATGGGCACATTCCAAAATCGAGTGAAGGAGTAAATCGTGACTTTTTCTTTCTCACCCCCAATAAAGACTGATCCCCGACCGAGAATTCGGCCTTGACCACTCGTTGAACCTCGCGCGTTCTCCCAGCTGACGATTTCGTTGGCAATACTAAACTGCCCGGTGATATTGGTGATGGGATAGGGGAAACCCTTGAGACAACACGAGGTGTTTCGAGCCTCCATTTTGACCACATAGTCAACCTTCTCACCTTTCACTGCCACAGTGACCTTGGCGGCGATGACCCCGCCGGGACCGAGTTCATCCCAGACCTTCTCTTTTGGCCACTTTGGTAAAGCGCCTCCGAGGGCTTGGCGACAGTGGAATTTGTCGACGTTTATGAGCGCACGGAACTCCCCATCGCGGAGTCGATTTAATTCAAAGCTTATGCCTTCGACGACGGGCAGTAAGCGGGAGCCGCTGGCTAAACTCTCGTCGCTTTGGGCCTTCGCGTATTCTGGCTGGCTCTCATTCACTTCTAGTAATAGCTGGGCTGAGCCATTGGCAACAATCGCAAGCCCGTCGCTTACTTGAGCTTCGAGGCGCTCAAGGCGCATATGATGGTGTTTTTTCATATGCACGTCGTAGAGGTTAAATCGTGCGTTTTCAAAGACGATCTTGAGTTGCGCTGGGACTTCCGAGACATCGATATCCCAGAGCGGGTTACGCGGCGCCTTGGGCCTCTTCCCTTCAAAGTCGATGTCTGAAGAAAACTCGGTGACGACCAAAGCATCCCGAATGACAATCGACTCGATACCGAACCAACCGAAGCGCGCTTCGACGTCTGTGGCACGGAGTAAGACCTCTTCGGGCTTCGTTGCCTTGTGGAGAACGAAGCCCTTGAGACGAGCAAAGTTTGGGAGGTCGACCTCGATCTCTGAGAACTGCGGATTGAATTTTCCGAGAGTCTTTTGGAGCAGGCGTTCAGTTTGACGCTTTAACTCTTCTGGGTTTCGAATGAGCAAGCGAAAGTCGAGCCAGACCACAAAAATGAGGCTGGCAACGGTTAGTAAAATGGCGAGTCGAGAGCGTGAGCGGGCATCCATAGCAGGCTATTTTAGTCGATTTAGGTCCTAAATAAAGGATTCAACCGTTTCAAACCCTCTCGCAGTCGGTCGGGAGAGACTGCGGTGTAACAGAGTCGGGCGAAGGGACCAAAACCCTCTCCAAAAATTTGTCCTGGGCAGAGCGAGACGCCCACGTCCAAGCAGCGCATCAAAAAGTCTAAGGTCTGCTCGTGGGTCGTGACACCAAGTGGCCGCAAATCAACAAAGAGGAAGGCTCCTCCCTGCGCTGGGGTGAAAGTCCCTTCAAAAAGAGAGTGCGCGATCTTGGCGCCTTCCGCATAGCTCCCCGAGACCGACTCCGTTTCTTCGCTCTTTAAGCAAGCCAAGGCCATTTCTTGGGCGCTGGTGGAGGCGTGATAGGTGGTGTTTGTCAGGAGTCCGGTGAGTAATTTAGAAACAGCAGGTGGGCAGTGTAGGTATCCGACTCGATGTCCGGCGAGGGCAAAGGTTTTCGAGAAGGTGCCAGAGGTCACGCAGCGGTCTTTGAAGCGAGGCCGAGCGCCGGTGACTTGGTAGCCGTCTTCGAAGGCCATATCTGCGTAGGCGATATCTGAAATGACCCAGAGATTATGTTCTTCGACGAGGTCAGCGATGAGGTCGAGGATCTCTTTGGAATAGATGAAGCCTGCGGGGTTGTTGGGGTCGCAGAAGTAGATGCCTGCGGTCTTTTCGTTGATGGCATTGACCAGGCGCGCTTTAAAGCTCGCAATGTCGTCAGGGAAGCCGGAGGGGCCCACGGGCACTTGGCGAACTTGGACTTTCCGTCGATGGAACATTCCAAAAATGAGGGGCCAGGAGGGAGTGAGGATAATGACTTCGTCGCCAGGGTCGAACATGGCTTCGACGGCGAGTGAAAGTCCGCCAGTCGATCCAGGGGTGATGAAGACGTCGTCGTATTGGGCATCGATTCCGTAGTTCTGGAGACGCTTTTGGGTTTCAGCGCGCAGCTCGGGAAGTCCGGCGATGGGAGCGTAGCGGTGGATCGCATCTTTATCGAGGTTGATCTCCCGTGCGTCTTTGGGGGGGAGGAGCCAGGTGTCGCCGAGGTGTAGAGGAATCAGCTCACCTTGACTGAGTAGCTGAGACATGCGGGCAGCGAAGGGTCCGTAGCTTGTGGCGCTCATCGTTTGGCTGATGTCGCTCACGTTCGGGAATCGTGGCATTTCTGGAGCACTTTCAATGAAGAGAGGATCTGAAGGCGAGGACGTTCGATCTGATGGTTGAAAGGGAATCTTGCTGTTCTTTGGGCTATTCGACGCTCTTGAGAAGCTGTCGGGCGAAGCCTCGGAGCAGTCCGTCGTTGATTGGCTGGATTGAGGCTTTCCGGAAGTATTCTTTGGCCTGATCGTTCTTGTCGTTGAACATCGCTTCGACGCCAAGCACAACATATTGGCGGGTTAGAAGCTCTGTGTTGGTTGTATCCCGGGCCAGTTGTTGAAACTTCTCTGCGGGGAGGGTCCCAAGGAGGTATTGGAGAAGGGGAATGAGCTTTTGTTGGAAGCCTTGGAGCTTGGGTATGAAGTTTTGAATGAGGGAACGCTCTCGGGTGTCTTCAAGACCGAGCTTCTTGCGGCAGAGGAGCCGGAGCGCCATGAACATCATTTCAGTTTCTCGATTGTCGAGCTTTACCCATGAATTGTAGGCGCCCTTGATGTCTTTGTTGATGAGGTTGGTGCAGCCGAGCAACCAGTGAATGATGTTCCTATTTTGCAAATTGGGGCTCTGTCTGGCTTTCAATAAGTCTTCCCGGGCCTTTTGGGTTTCTCCGAGAATGAAGTAGGAGCGACCCCGATTGATGAGTATTTCTGGGAGGTTGGTGCTTTTGTATAGCTGGTTCGCGAGTCGGAGTTCAAGCTTGTATGAGCCTTGGCGGCTGAGGCTAGTCATGAAGTTGTTAAAGGTCTTCATGTTTTGCTGGGTCACTTGTGTGTTGAGGATCTTTAGGAAATACCGTTCTACATCGGCGTCGCCCAGCTTTGTTTTGAAGCAAATGAAGAAGGCCTGACACCATCCTGCGAGGTCGTTGTTGGTGAATTTTAGCGCGGCCCTTGCGGACTGTTTCGATTGTTGTATCCGACCGGCGTTTAGCTGGCTGACAGAGCGCAGATAGTAGCCTTGATAGGTGTTCGGGACGAGCTTGATGTATTGCTGCGCGAGCTTGGTGGCGTTTGTATAGTCTTTGAGTTGGGAGTAAGTGTTGTAGAGCAGGATGATCAGACTTGGGTCATTGGGGTTGAGCTGGAAAGTGGTGCGGCTGACCGAAAGGGCGTTCTTGTATTGGCGAGCCGAATAATAGCTTTCGAAGAGACCACGAATGTTGCGTCGGTCGCGGCTATTGGTCTTATGCGCGAGCTGAAAACATTTTATGGCGCTGTTGTATTGTTGAACGTAGAAGTAGGTGCGGCCAAGCTCTTGTTGGAGTTCAGCCGACTTCTCTCCTTGCTTGTCCGCTTGGATGTATTGATTGATGAGTGTGCGGGCGAGTTTAATAAATTGGGGCGTGGCGCGTCGATTGACCATGTCTCGGAGTTGGTAGAACTTTGGACGAGCTCGCATAAAGGTCAGGGTTCCGGGGCGATTGGTGATTTTTGACGCGGTGGCGAGTATTTGTGAGGCGAAGTTATAGTCACGAGTCCAGAGCGCGATTTCCTGGATTGAGCGGAGGCTTCGGAGGCTCTTTTGAGTGAGCGGTAGGGCTTGCCGGATATCTTGAGTCGAGGCGGCAAATTGGTTTTTGAGGCTAAGCCAGTGTCGGCATTCAGCGCGAACTATGAGTATGCGTGCGCGCAGTGACGGCATGAGTTCTTCAGACTTGAGGAAAGCGTCGGATTCTTGGAGGACTTGGGTCCACTTTTGGTCTTCTCGAAGAAGGAGGATGGTCAGCCCACGATACCAAGGGTTTTTGCTTTGCTCGGCGCTGATTCGTGGAAAGAGACGTCGGGTTTGCTTGGGTTTCATGTCCTCGTAATTTAGATAGGCCGTGAGAATAAGGGCTTCCTGAGGGAAGTCCGGCAAAGCATTCAGCTCGTCGAGGAAGGCTTGCGCCTTGGCGAAGCTACTTTTCTCGAAGGCGATATAGGCCCGAAGGAGGGTTGTCTCAGTTGTTAACTTTGGATCTTGGTTTGAGTTAAGAGAGCTGAGTCGTTCCAGGGCTCTTTCGGCTTCAGAGAAGCGAAGTAACGCGTAGTTGTTTTGGGCTTGTAGTTTGAGGAGCGATTGGTTTTCGGGGGACTTTAACAAGAGACTTTCAACGAGTTGGAGGCTAGAGACGTAGTCGTGTCGTTGAAAGGTCTCGGTGGCTTGAGTGAGAGCTTTATTGAAGGTCTTAGCCTGTTCCTTCTCACGGGCCGCCTTCTCTTCTTGGATCTTTTTCTCTAGGGCGATTTTCTTTTGAGTTTCGAGCTTTTTGTTGAGAACCATGGCCTCAGCGGCGAGCGTTTCGGAGTCGGGCTTGATTTTACGGGCTTCATCGAGGAAGCGGGAGGCGTTTTCGAGGTCTCCAGCGGCGCGGGCGCTTTGGCTTCTCTGAAGAAAATCTGAGAAGGCGGCGTGGCTTCGGTAGCGCACGACGCCGAGGGTTGAGGCGACGCCAAGGAGGACGAATATAAGGAGGACAAGGGCGTAAATTTGACCTTTGTTTTTATTGGCGGCGATGAATCGCCCTGAGCTTTCAGAAAAGCAAGCATCGAGAGCTTCAGCGAGTTCCAGGGGACTGGCGAAGCGATCTTCGCGCTCTTTCGCCATGGCTTTTTGGCAGATCGCGTCGAGTTGATCGGGGACTTCGGGATTCAGAGGTTTCATGGAAGGGATGGCATCGTTGATGACGCTGGTCATGGTGGCGAGGGCATTGGGGCCATCGTAGGGGGGGCGGCCGCAGATAATGGAATAGAGCAGGGTTCCGATGCCGTAGACATCGGCCCGCCCGTCGACGTCTTTCTGTCCGGAGGCTTGCTCGGGAGCCATGTAGTTTGGTGTGCCGACGGCAAAGCCTGTCTTCGTGAGCTGGACGGAGCTTTCAACACTTCTGGCGAGGCCAAAGTCGGTGATATAGGGTTCTCCGGTGGAGGTCTCGATAAGGATATTTCCGGGTTTAATGTCGCGGTGGATGACGCCGCTAGAGTGAGCGTATTGAAGGGCTCTAGATAATTTGGCGCAGAGCAGGGCGGCGTCGCGAGGCTCGAAGGCGCCGTCTTTGTGAACGATCTCGTCGAGGCTATTGCCGCTGATCAAGTCCATGGTGAAGAAGTGTTTGCCGTCTTGAACGCCAATGTCATGAACGGGGACAATATTTGGATGTCGGAGCTTGGCGGCGGCGCGGGCTTCATGGAGGAAGCGTTGAAGGTCGACTTCGTCTCGGTTGGCGCCGAGGGTTTTGAGGGCGAAGGTCTTATCGAGCTCGGCGAGGTAGGCTCGATAAACGGTTCCCATACCTCCCCGGGCGACGGTTCCTCGCAGCTCATAGCGCCCGAAGGTCTCACGCCCGGTCAGCTCAGCATTGGTTTGTATGTCTGACTGGCCCAAAAAGCTGGGGGCGAGGCCGGGAGCACCAGAATTGTGGACTGCTTGAGACGCGTGAGGCGCTCCAGAGCCGTGGGGCGCTCCAGAACCATGGGGATTAGGGCCGCGCATTGGCGCGGCGGATTGATAGGGCGCGGGGCTGTGGTTGACGGTTCCAGTGTGATGGATGGCTGTCGCTGGACCTCGCGCATTCGGTGCTTCCATGAACGGAGAGGACGAGTCACTGTTGCTGCCGGAGTCGCTTGCTTTGAGGGCAGACATGAAGTCACGGGAGTTCATGGCGATCGTCGGTGAGTTATCTTGGGCCGGGTTGGTCGGCGCCTTACTAAAGAGATTGGGCGTATTTGAGGCTGAGGTGCCGAGGCTGTTTTGTAAGGGGGGCTCTTGGTAGTTGGTGTAGGAGTTTTGAAGGTTTTGGGCAGGATGTCTGTTGAGTTCAAGGGCGACGTTTTTGTCGATGTAATTGAGTTCAACGAGGATGCCGAGTATCGAGGCTTTCGGATTTTGCCGCGTTCGAAATATTTGGAGAGCTTGATTGAGTTGCCAATCAGCGACTCGTGACTGTTGAACAGCCAGCTGTGCTTTTTCAAGGTCAAAGGGGTGCATGCCCGACCTTACTTTCCAAGTCTCGCAGGCTCCAAGGTGTCGGAGGCTGGGATGGCTCATTCTATCCCAGATTTTGACATTTGTTGCGCTGATTCGCGGCTCTCACTGTCTCAATCATTCTCTCTACAAATGACAGACCGGGCAAGCGTTCATCGCATGCCCGGCCGAGAGTTAAGAAAAGAATTTTCTAGGCTCTAAGTGTTACAGAAGAATGACAACGCGTTTTGTGCCGCGCTTCTTGCCCTTCTTACCTTTTTTGTTCTTCTTGCCTTTCTTGCCTTTCTTACCCTTTTTGCCTTTTTTAGAGGCATCTTTTTTCTGACGCTTAGGATTTTTCTTCGTTCCTTTGCGGTCTTTCTTGCCCTTCTTTCCTTTTTTGCCCTTCTTGCCTTTTTTGTTCTTCTTGCCTTTTTTGCCTTTGGCGCCTTTTTTGTCCTTTTTGCCTTTTTTGCGCTTCTTTGCCTTTTTACGGTCTTTCTTGCCTTTTTTACCCTTAGCGCCTTTCTTGCTCTTCTTGCCCTTGGCGCTTTTCTTGTTCTTTTTACCCTTAGCGCTTTTCTTGTTCTTCTTGCCTTTTTTGCCCTTAGCGCTTTTTCGAGGAAGGGGCTTTTGGCCATTTTGTAGTTGAGCCAAGATCTTGCGAAGGCCTTGTTTGACTTCAGTAGGCAGCTTGTCTTGGTTCTTGCGGAGTAATTGAAAGACTTGTCGAAGAGCCTTGGCGTGGCGATCTGAATTGCCGGGGCGAGCCTTCGATTGAGTTTTTGGCTTTGTTGGCTTGGCGCGGCGCTGGGGGCGAGCCTGAGGACGCATCGAACGACGTTGCTGACGACGCTGCTGAGGACGCATCGAGCGGCGTTGAGGGCGAGCTTGACGGCGCATGGGGCGACGAGAATGGCCTTTCATTCCGCGACGCTTCATGCCACGACGTTGAAGATGGCGACGTTGAAGGCGCTTTAGGAGAGGATGTCGTCCAAGTGAGCGTCGTCCGCGACGACCCTGGAAGCTACGCCCGCGTCGGCTCTGGCGCTTTTGGCCTTTTGCTCCATGGCGACGCTTTCCATCGTCTCTCTGGCTTCTCTTCTTGCTCTGCTTATGCTTTTTCTTGT
>JARGOJ010000236.1 GCA_029210225.1 Planctomycetota bacterium | reverse complement strand
GACTTCCATATCGAAATGAGCGACGAGCTTCGCAACAATCCCAAGCAATTCCAATGGGGTTCCCCCGACGCCTCCGAAAGCAAGCAACGAGCAAAGCTTAGCGGGCGTGATCCTGACGTCTTTCAGAATAGCCAGCTCAGTTACACCTACCTCAAGCGCCGCACCAGCTCAACCGATGCGCGAAGCGACACCATGATCAGCGCTGACAAAGCCATTCGGGCTGAAGATGACCTCGCACAATCGACAAGCGGAAGCGCCGAGGTCACTGGAAATCACTCCGACGGATTCAATGTCCTCTATGGTGACGGCCATGTTGATTTCGTAAAGACCTCCGAAGAAGAGCTTTGCCGGCGCCTAGTCGAGCGACTGCACATGGGAAGCTTTGACCCCGCCAAGTTTTCTAGAAAGTAAGAGCTGAGCAGAGATCGATCTATCCTCAACAACTTAATGCCTTTAAGACAGCCTGGAGATCTCCAGGCTGTCTTGCCATTTGGACAGAGAGTTTCTACCGACGTTGTACACCAGCCGTTATAATTGGAGAGGATCTGCCCAGACATCAATTCTCACAAGCTTTCTTTCAAAGAGAAAGATTGAACAGGTACAGTCCCGGCAAGGGCCTTGAGTTGATTGAGTGGCTCTAGAAAGGCGCGACGAATGAGTGATGAAGTTCTGAGTCTACTAAAGCGACAGCTCGCCCTTTATCCTCATGATTTGGAGCGTCGCGGAGAGTATTACCGAGTCCTTGTTCGCATGGGACGGAATGAAGCCAAAGCCATCCAATTCGCCGCTTCTCACGGTGACCCGGTCGCGCAGCTCGCTCTGGGACCGAACCGCACTGGCGAAAGGATCAAGAGCGATGCTGACCTCGCTCTGCTTCAAGACTTGGCTATGCCACTTCCTTACCTCGATTTGCGAGACTGTATTCGTATCTCTGGGACCGGTCTCGCATATCTAAAAGGGCTCGAAGTAAAGTCTCTCGATCTTTCTGGCCTCGACCGCTTCTACAACGATGAAACTATTGTCAACGTTTTGAGGAGCTTCGCATTGGATTCACTCGGCCTATGGGGTTGCGAGTATTTTGGCCGACAGGAAATCGAGCTTTTCAAAGATCTACCCATCGAGCGCCTCGATTTATCGAAACGCCGGATCAGGGCCACAGATATCATCTCAATGGTTCATTCCGGATTGGACCCAACCGATTTAGCCACTCAACTTTTCAATCGAGGACCATCTGACAATGAGCCGGATCCTTTAATCCACTATCTCGAATCTTCAAAGCTACGCAAGCTCGACCTCTCGAACACTGAAGAGGATCTACGTCTCTTCTTGGAAGCTCTCCCTGCAAAGTCCCTTGAGTCATTAACCTTGAAGCGATGCAACTCCCTATCCGAGGAAGATTTGCGCTTCCTCGTCCCTCTCTCCTTGAAGCATCTCGACCTCGCGTTTTGCCACAATGTCATGGACGAAGGAGTCGCTTTTTTAAGAGAGTTGCCGCTCCAATCGCTAAGCCTGGAAGGGTGCTCGAATTTAACGAATATAGCCTTCAAAAACTTAGCGAGCCTTCCTCTTCAAGAGCTAAACTTATGGAGATGCACAGGGGTCGATGACGAAACTCTTCTGGTCCTCGGCCATTTACCGCTCAGAAAACTGAACTTATGGGGTTGCGATAAAATCACCGATGTCGGTCTGAGTTATCTTAAAGATTGCCCCTTAGAAGACCTCAATTTAGGTGGCTGTCGAAAAGTCACGAGTAAGGCGCTGAGGGCTTTGGACATCGAGAGACTCCTGAAATAGGAGTCTCTCGACGAGCGCCAAGCCAAGAAAGTCGGGCGTATTTCTGGGGAATCGGTTAGACTTTCGACCTCATGAAGTCCCCGTCTTCCTTAGGAGAACGCTGATGCGTCACGCTTTGCTGTCGTTAATCTTGCTCGCCACTCTTAGCAGCCCTGCGCTCGCTCAAGAATTGAAGTTCGCCAAGGGTCGCCCTGTCGACCTTCAACACCTCGACCTCAAACTCGACGTTGATCTCAAAAAACGTGCGATTAAGGGCAAGGCGTTGTGGCGCTTAGCAGTCTTGCGAGACTGCACAGAGATTCGCCTCAACGCCATCGACTTTAAAGTCAGCAGTATTCACGTTGGCACCAAGAGCGACACCCTGAAAAAAGTAGAGTTTTCAAATAGTGGAAAAGCGCTACTCATTGATTGTGGCTCACAGCGGCGTGGCGCAAAGTTATTCCTTGAAATCAATTACAGCCTATTAAAGCCAAGGAACGGCTTGCACTTTTACTCGCCGAGCGACGAAGACCCTGATGTACCTTATCAAGTCTGGTCTCAGGGCGAGGCGGAGATGAATCGATATTGGATTCCCTGCATTGATCATCCGAACGAACGACAAACAACGGAGATGACAATCACCGTCGACAAGGGCCTCTTTGCCCTCTCCAATGGCAAGCTCATGTCTCGCAAAGACGTCGGAGAAAAGACCGTTTATCACTGGAAGCAAAACAAGAATCACGTCATCTATTTGGTCACCTTGGTTGTTGGTCAATTCGAGGAGATTCGGGACACCTGGCGAGGTAAGCCGGTCACGTATTATGTTCCTCTTGGCTGGAAGAACGAAGCCATGAACAGCTTCAAAAATACTAAGCGCATGCTCAATTTCTATAGCGATAAGACTGGCGTCGAATACCCCTGGGATAAATATGCTCAGATCGTCGTCGAGCAATTTGCTCATGGAGGAATGGAGAACACGGGGGCGACCACCCTCAATGAATCGACGCTCCACGATAAGCGAGCGCACATTGATTTTAGCTCCGATGGATTGGTCGCCCATGAGCTGGCTCATCAGTGGTTTGGCGATTTGATCACGTGTCGCGACTGGGCTCACATTTGGCTCAATGAAGGCTTCGCGACTTACTTCGAAGCCCTTTGGGACGAAGAGAACAACGGCGGCGATGCCTTCCTCTACAACATGTGGAACAAGGCCAAGTCGGGTAAACGAGCGGGCGTGAGACTTCCCATTGTCGACCGAAGCTATCCTTTCCCGGACGCTGTCTTTGATGGCCGCGCCTATCCCAAAGGCAGCTGGGTTTTGCATCAATTGCGCGGACGCCTTGGAGACAAGGCTTTCTGGGCTGGAATTAAACTTTATGTGCGTCGGCATCAGTATTCAACAGTCGATACAAGCGACCTCCGAAAAGCCTTTGAGGACGCCACGGGTTTCTCATTGGAGCGCTTCTTCTATGACGCCGTAGAGCGGAAGGGGCATCCTGTCTTAGATGTACGATTTAAGTGGCTCGGCAAGGAGAAGTTACTGCAAATCAATGTCAATCAGACTCAAAAAGAGGCCGCCTATCACTTCCCAGTCACAATTCAGGCGAATAATGGTCAAAAGCAGAGCAAGCAGCTCTTTCATGTGACTAAAAAAGCCGAGCAGTTCTACATTAAATTAGACAAGCGCCCGACGCTGGTCCGCTTCGATCCTTTCAATAAGATTCTTAAGGACATCAAGGTCAAAAAAGATCAGGATTGGTGGCTTAATCAGTTAAAAAGCGACGCCGATCCTATTGGTCGAATTGAAGCCGCCCTTGAATTGACCCCACGACGACGCAATGAATTGACCAAAGCCCTGATTGCAGCCCTCGAAAGCGATAAGTTTTGGGCGGTTCGGGTTGAAATCGCTAAAGCCCTGGGGAAAATTGGCGGAGTCGCTGTCAGAGCCGCCTTGATCACCGGACTGAAACAGGAACACGCAAAGGTTCGCCGAGCCTGCGCCGACGCCCTCGGACGCTTTCGCAAAGACGACAAAGCCGCGGAAGCCTTGCTCGCAGTCATTCAATCAGGGGACAAGTCCTACTATGTCGAGAGCGCTGCCCTTGCGTCTTATGCCCGCTTAAAGGGCAAGGAAGCCAAGCCGCTGCTTTTGAAACAGTTAAAGAAGTCATCTCACAGAGACACCATCGCCGAGGCCGGCCTGAGAGGCCTTGGACAACTCCGCGATCTTAAAGACCTGGACCTCTTTTTAGGGATGAGCCGGGGTCCTCACAGCCATCGGCTGCGGCGAACCGCGATCAATATTCTCGGTCAATTGGGTGCTTTAAAGGCGTGCTCCAAGAAAGACATTGAGAAGATCGTCAAGCGTCTGAGTGAATGCTTGGATGGAGACGCTTCAAGAATCCGCCGGGAGGCTCTGGGAGCATTGAGAACTATGGGACAGCAAGCCTCGGTCCTCATTCCTGTTTTGGAAGCCCTCGCCGACCACGACCCCAGCGAAAACATTCGCAAGAGTGCTCTGGATAGCCTCGCCAAAGTGCGCGCCGGGAAAGCTGCTCTCCCTGAAATCGCGAGACTCCAAAAGGAAATCAATCAGTTAAAACGAGACCTAAAAGACACCGGAAAGCGCCTTGAAAAGATGCAGGCCCAGCTTGAGAAGAAAGGACGACAAAAATAAGCCGCGACTTTCGTCACCCACTTGAGCGCAGGGTCTTCTCCTTCATCAATGAAAAGGCTCTCTGCCGTGCGGGCGATCATCTCTTACTTGCGGTCTCTGGAGGCGCCGACTCCACCGCTATGCTCCTGTCTCTCGCCGCGCTGGCGCAAAGACTCTCTATTTCCCTCAGCGTCGCGACCCTGGACCACGGCCTCAGAGAAGAGAGCTTGGAGGAAACTCAATGGGTTGAAGAGCTGTGCCGGTCAATGGGCGTGGCCTGCTACTCCGGCCGAGCAGATATCGAGGCTGGTCCGGGGCTATCGATTGAGAATGAAGCTCGCAAAGTCCGCTACGCCTTTCTTGAGAACCTCGCCAGAGAGCGTCAGGCCACCCATATTGCGACCGCGCACCATAAGCAGGACCAAGTTGAAACTCTGCTCTGGCGCTGGATCACCGGGGCGCCTTGGAGCGCTCAAATCGGTATCCCGGTCAAGCGTGGAGCAGCTGGGGGAGAAGCCGTTGGGATTATTCGACCCATGCTTGGTTGTACAAGGGCTGAGATCGAAGACTACCTCACCTTTTTGAAGGTGACGCCTAAGGTTGACGGGAGTAACCAGAACCTTGATTTTCTAAGGAACCGGCTGCGCCTCGAAGTCTTACCCCTGCTTCGAGAGATCAACCCGCAACTGGATCAGACGCTGATTCGTCAGGCCGACGAACTCCGTGTGCATCATCAGATGATCCAGGAGATTTGCCGTCGGCGCCTTGAGAGCTTGGAGTTAAATCTCGATTGTGGGAGCTTCTCAGTGTCCCTGTCCTTTCTTTGCAAAGAGCCTGAAGCCCTTAGGATTCCGTTGCTCCGAGGGATGCTTCAGGGTTTAGGTCTCTTCCCGGTGAAGCAATCTCACCCCAGGGATTTGAAAGCGCTGATTCACCGTTCGACGGCTAGGGAGTCGACGGGAGTGGTCCGATTATCCCAGGCTTGGGATGCTTCGATTGAGGGTGAAAGGCTGTGGATTCGACCTAGAAAGTTAGAGGGATCTGGGGACGAAGAGAAAAAAAGGAAGCAGGGAGGGGAAAAGTTCTCTGCCTTGGAGCTTGGCGGGAAGGCGTCATTTATGGGCTTCGAGTTTAAGTTGCGACGTTTTGAGAGGGCCCCTGGAGCTGCGATCAGGGCTCCTGACATTGATCCACCATTCCAGCTTGTGTGGCTTGATGGCAAGATGTGCGCCCGCGACCTGAAAGTTCGCCGTCGATGTCCTGGTGACAAAATCCGACCGTTAGGCATGAAAGCCGGACGCCAAAGCTTGAAAAAACTCTTTCAATCTCGTGGCATTCCAGCTGACAGGCGTAGCGATATTCCAGTCATCACTTGTGACGACCAAATCATTTGGGTCGTGGGCGTAGAAATCGACGACCGCTTCAAAGTTGAAGAACAGAGCCGAACGGTCGTGGAAATTCAATGCAGAACTCTGGCGCATGGGGATGAGGTTCAACACTCATAACCCTCGCCTCAACAACAAACACTGAATGGATACGGCGCGTTCTCACTTCAAACTAAACCAAGAGAATCCCTCGTTATCCTTCATTCTCAACAATTCGGAGAGTGCCGTGGAACCGACAGATATGACCCCAAGTGACAATCCAATTGAAAACTCTGAGGCCCCCAAAGACGTGGCCCCGAGCCTTCCTCCCGAAACCAGCACCCCGGCTGCCCCCGAGAAAGTAGAAGTGACCGTGACAGAACCCGAAAAATCCGAGCCGAGCGCTCCTGAAACCCAAAGCGCCGCTCCTGAAGCAAGCACCGAGACAACGACCGAAGAGAAGACCGAAGCCCCAACAGAGACCGCCGAGACTGTCCCCCAGAACGACGAAGTGACGAGCCCTGGCGAACAGAGCACAGAACAAGCTCCTGAAGCTGTCAAAGAAGCCCCAGCAGAAGCAAAGGTCGAAGAAAGCCCTGAAACCAAGGCAGAAGAGACCACGGAAGCTAAAGCAGAAGAGACTCCTGACGCCAAGACTGAAGAAAAAAGCCCCGAGCCCAAGGCAGAAGAGACTCCCGAAGCTAAGGTTGAAGCCATTGAAGAAGCCGACCCGACTCCTCCTGAGCCGCAAAAATCTCCCGAAGAGATCAGAGATGAGCGTGAGCTTCGCCACTTTGAAGAGGTCGTCGAGTTTCGCAAGGTGAAGCGTATCCTCGGTCGACTCTGCGCCAGCTCCCTCGGCAGCGACGTCGTTGAGCGTATGCGCTTCCTGACTTCTGCCGACGCCATTGATACCTGCCTCAAGCAAACATCGGAAATGGTCGATCTCGTCGCGCAACATGGGCGATTGCCCTTGGCCGGTATTCACAACGCCTCGGGGATGATTCAAAACGCCCTCAACGGTGGCCGGCCTTTGGGAGGCAAAGAGCTACTCAAGATTCAGTCGACCATTGAAGCCGGGGCCGAGTTTATCGACATGTTGAAAGATCAGGACGCGGCCTATCCAAAGCTCTGCTCCCTCGTTCAACACTTGGATCCCTTAACGAACATTACCAATCAGATTCGCAAGATCCTTCACGGCAACGGCAAGGTTCGCGACGACGCCAGCCCCAAGCTTTACGATTTCCGCAGAAAAATGGAGTCTTTGAGAGGGAAGATTGAAAACCTCATTCAAAACTTCACTCGCAACCCAGAGATTCAAAGGCACCTGCAAAACCCCCACCCAACACAGCGCAACGGACGTCACGTCCTCGCCATTAAAGCCGAGCAAAGGCGCCATGTCCCTGGCATTCTTCACGATCGCTCAAAGACCGGCTCGACTGTCTATATTGAACCCGATCCCATCGTCGCCCTCGGCAATGAATTGCAAGACATCGCCTACGATGAGAGCGCAGAGATCACTCGCATTCTTTGGGCCATTACACAAACCGTCGCCAATTCTTACGCCGACATTGAACGAGTCACTAAAACACTGGCCTGGATTGATTTCACCCACGCCAAGGCTCGCCTCACAAAGCGCTACGATCTCCACTGCGCCGAAACAGTCGAGCGCGAATTTGAACTCCGCAAGCTCCGCCACATGCTCCTCGTCGACCAAGCCCTCAAACAAAAAGAAGATGGCCAAGAGCAAGCAAAGATTGTCTCGTCCACAACGCGCCTCGGTCACGACTTCGACATGCTCGTTCTCACCGGTCCGAATACAGGGGGCAAGACGGTTCTTCTCAAAGCCATTGGTCTTGCGGCGCTCATGCATCAGTGTGGACTCCCTGTGCCCGCTGAGGACGGCTCTAAGCTGCCTATCTTCAAGAGGCTCTACGCTGATATCGGAGACGAGCAGAGCATTCAACAGAACCTCTCGACCTTCTCCGGTCATATCACCCACATGAAAGACTTCTTAGCCGGGGCCTGCCCTGAGACATTGATTCTCGTCGATGAATTAGGAGCGGGAACTGATCCTCAAGAAGGTGCAGCCCTGGGCCGAGCTATGCTCGATTCGTTGCTGGACAGTCGAGCGTTATCGTTGGTCACCACTCACCTCGGTAGCCTCAAAGACTTCGCCTTCCAGCGTCCTCGGGCCGAGAACGGCGCGATGGCCTTCGACATGGTCACCCTTAGCCCGACCTACGAACTCTATGTCGGTCAACCGGGATCGTCGAACGCTCTAGAGATTGCGGCGCGGCTCGATGTGCCAAAGGAGATTCTCGATAAGGCGCGGGAGATACTTGAAGGAGAGGATACTTCGTCGAATGATCTCATTAATGAGATTCAAAAGGTCCGCCTTGAGAATGAAAAGATCCGTGATCGCTTGCTCTCTGACGAAGAGAAGACGAAGAGTGAATTGAAAGCGGCCGCCGATGAACATGAGGCTGCTCAATCATTGAAGACTGTTATTTCTAGAGAAGCCAACTTAGAAATGACGGAGCGCTTCAGTCGATTGAGAGACGCGATTAAGTCCATTAAAGAAGACTTGAAAGGTGAGAAGAAAGACGTCATTACTCGAATGAACGCCTTCGAGAAAGAAATTGACGAATTGCTTTATCACACGCCTTACGAAGAGAAGCGTCGCCGCTTTGCGGAGCATCTCAAGAAGGGCGACGAGGTCTATGTCATCTCCTTTGATAAGGTCGCTCGCATTGAGCGCATTAACAAAGAGCGGAAAGAGATCTCCGTGAATTTGAATGGCTTGCCCATCAAAACAAAGTTCTCTAATGTCTCTTGGATAGAAGGCGCGCAAAACAGAGCGGCCGCTCGCTTTGAAATGGCCCAAACTCGCAATAGCGGACGCAACTGGCGGGGTGATAAAGACTCGAAGTCTTCTAGCTCCAGCTCTTCAGGAGCGCCACGGCGAGACAGTCGCAGCCGAGATGACAATCGCAGCCGCGACGACAACCGAAGCGAAGGTGGACGAGGTCGCGGCCGTGGTCGCGGAGGCCGTGGTGGACAAGGCGGAGGTCGTGGCGGACAAGGCGGCGGTCGTGGCGGACAAGGCGGCGGTCGTGGTCGCGGCGGCCAGGGCGGACGCGGTCAAGGCGGAGGTCGTGGTGGACAAAGCGGAGGCCGTGGCGGGTCTTCGAATGACCGTCAGGGCAACCAGAGTTCAAGAGAGGAAGCGCGCCGCTAAGAGTCCTCTAACAATTATGCAATAGCCCAAAGAGGCCGCCGGATCTAGGGCGGCCTCTCTTCGTTAACTGATCAGCTCCCGTCTTTTGGGAGAAGTCCTGCAGGCTTTTCACTCCCAGCGCCCCAAACCAATCCCTTAACCCAATCGCCCCACTGATCCAAGACGCTATAAATGGCTGGAATGACAATCAGAGTGAGCAAGGTCGAGCTGATCATGCCCCCGACCACACAGGTCCCCATAGGGGCACGAGTCTCGGCCCCCGCTCCCAATCCAATCGCGATGGGTAACATTCCCACGATGGTTGAAAAGGCCGTCATGAGAATAGGACGCAGCCTCACAGGACCGGCCTTTAACAAAGCCTCTCGCCGAGTCATTCCTTCAGACCTCAATAGGTTTGTATAGTCGACGAGTAAGATGGCATTCTTGGTCACCAGCCCCATGAGCATGATCATGCCAATCATGGTGAAGATGTTTAATGTTCGCCCAGTCAAAGCCAAAGCCCCCAAGGCTCCGCCGATGGAGAGGGGTAAAGAGAGCATAATTGTCAGGGGATGAATAAGGCTCTCGAACTGCGCGGCGAGAATCATATAAATGAGAACAATGGCCAGGAAGAGCGTGAAGTTCATGCTCTCAAAAGACTCCCGCATCATGTCTCCCGGACCAGTAAAGGCCCCAGTGACATCCTTTGGTAAATTCAATGATTGCTCAATTCTCTTGACGTCTGCAATGGCCGAAGCGAGGGGCTTACTCTTCTCCAGGTTCGCCATAATCGTTATCTGCCGCTGACGATTTTGCCGATCGATCTGAACAGGGCCATTCTCCGAGCGAATGTCCGCGACGGTCCTCAATTGAACCATGGTGCCAAACTTCGTCTTTATCGGGAGCTTTAACAAGGACTCGGGCTTCGTCCGATCGGCCCCCACCAACCTGACCCGTGCGTCGTAGCTCTCTCCATCCTCTTTCAGAGTCGATGCTTTTTGACCGCCAATCAACGATTGAACCGAGCGCCCCAACTTATCAATGTCGACTCCCAAATCCGCCGCCCGAGACCGCTCGGGAAGAATGACCAACTCTGGCTTGCCCACTTCATAGGTCGAGTTCACATCAACAATGCCCGGGATCTCCCTCATTTTCTGAATCATTGTTTTAGAGAGCGCATCGAGTTCATCCAAATTAGAACCCCGTAGATTGTATTGTAGAGGCGCCGCACGGAAGCCTCCGCCGCTCACCCTGGGAATATTCTCAACGCTGATCTTCAAGTGCTTCAAGTCAGCGAAGAGGGACCGCGCCTGCTTCATAATCACCCCCTGGGATCGGGAACGCTGCGCCTGGGCCGTCAATTGAACGAGGATCTTCCCCACGTTGACCCGGCCGTCCTGCCCCGAACCCAAAGTGATATAAAGGTTCGTGACCTCCGGAATCTCCCGAAGGCGCTCTTCAATCAATCGCAAGTTC
>JARGOJ010000235.1 GCA_029210225.1 Planctomycetota bacterium | reverse complement strand
CACCCGCTCGGACAATATGAAAAGGCATTTGCTTCAACTTCAAGCGGTGACCGACCTGATCGGTCACGACTAAAGCCTCACGATTACTCAGGGTAAACGGGTCGAGCTGTATCTTGAATTGACGCTTCTCCACTGTGATATTTTGCGAATTCCACTGCACAACGCAGTGATCTTCGGAGAGCTCTCCAGTGAGTAGGCCCTCTGCTGTCACCGACACGCGGTTAAAGCTTGGTGGAGTTTGATCAACCAAGATTTCCTTCGGAATCACATCCGCTTCGTCGCCTTTCGGCTGGACTATGACCTTGACGGTATATCTTCCGTTTTCGATATCACTGAATTCTCCGCGAAAGATACCATTCTCAGGGGACAATACAATTTTTTGTTTAACCTCATTCTTACCCTCAGCTCCTGTATTTAAGGTCGCTGATACCTCAATTAAATTTGGCTCGAAGTTTGTCTTGACGCTGAATTTCAATATTGGCGACCTTGACCGACTCGGAATGTCCTCAATAAACAGAACTTCAAGGTCTTTCTCGACGGGTTTCAAAGCAATGTAGACACCCGCTGAGATCGCGATGAACACTAAGAACGCCAACGCTATCAAGGCGGATTTTTGCAGCCGCTTCCTCTTTGCTGCCTTGGTCAATTTTAAGTTTAAGCCCGAGGAATCCCGCGTCTCTAAAGCTCTCAAAACAGCAGCCATCGTAGGCCTCTGCTCCATGTCTCTCTGGAAGCAGAGTTCGCAGAGCTGTTCGAGCCACAGGGGCATATTCGGATTGAGATCCGACAAAACCGGCGGACTGTTTCTCAGCAATTGATTGTAAATGTTAATAGGGGTCGGGCCCACATAGGGCGGCTGACCTGTCAGGGCAAAGAACAGCGTCGCTGCGAAGCCCCAGACATCATTGGCGGGTTGGGTTCCCGACTGACTACTCAGATCAAGCTGCTCTGGAGCCATGTATGCTGGCGTGCCCAAGGCCTGACCCGTCTTCGTCAAATTCTCACCATTGGAGAGGCTCTCTGACAAGTCCTGATTCTCACTCTTGGCTAAGCCGTAATCTAAGATAATCGGCCGCTCACTACCCGATTCAATTAAGATGTTGGCTGGCTTCAAGTCGCGATGGACAATCTGCTTCTTATGGGCATAAGTTAAAGCGCGGGCCACAGGAGTGAGCAACTCTAAAACGTCGTCAAGAGGAGGAGCTGACCCCGATTGCTTTAGATTCTCTTCAATGTGTTCTTTTAATTCTCGCCCGACAATATGCTCCATAATGAAATAGGGATAGCCATTGATTTCGCCGAAAGTCTTAATCGCGACAATGTTCTCGTGCTTTAACTTCGCCAATGCCCGCGCTTCTCGCTTAAAGCGGACGTAAGCCTCTTCCCCCATATCCGCGTTGAGCATGACCTTCGCCACACAAGGAGTCTGAGAGCCTTCCTCATTTACCAAGAAGACCGCCCCCATTCCTCCTCTCCCAATCTCCTTTACGACCTCGTAGCCGGGTATGGAGATATTAAATTCCCCAGAACTAGACTGACTTAAATGTGCGACTTTCTCCTGGGATTGATTGGGGGAGAGCTGGCCAAGAACAGTGGACTCATTGATTGACCCTGGAGGCAGTGTTGGCGCAGAGTGCTGATTTGTTGAAGGGATCGAGAGGATGGCTTGGGACGATTGACCAAGCACCGTTGCTTGAGTGGATTGAAGGGGTGACGATTGGCCAAGAACGGTCTGCTCAGAGGCTTGGCCAAGCATGGAGCGAATCTCCATCGCCTGAGCCATATCAATTTGACCGATTTGAATCAGGAGGCCGCAGAGGTCGAGCTGTGGAGAAGCCGCGAGAGCTTGCCAAGCATAGGACACTTGCTCGCGAGAAGCCCAGTGCCTCTCAATAACCAGTCGACCCTGATTCTCACTGTATGAATCCTGAGGCAAAACAGGAGCTCCTATGATTTCAATTTCATCAATGAATCTCAGCCTCTATAGGCCTGAAACATCTTAGTCGGCTTTCTTCTCTTTTTTACCGTCTTCTTCAAGCTTTTCTAAGAGTCGCTCCGGCCGGTCAAGGGCTGTTTCTAAGAGACCGACGAAGGACATCTTCTCGAGCTTACTGAGCTGCCCATCCTTGAGCAAGGTCTCCGCTTCGCTTAGAACTTTCTGCCGTGCGTTCTGGTAAATCAATCGCTGATTCTGGCTCAAATCCTTTTTGTTTGGACGACTCGCTAATTTCGCGAAGGCCCGAACGATAGTTTCTCGCTTGGACGCATCAAATTGACTTAAAAGCTCTGTCCTGATTCGGGCGTCCAAAAGGTCGAGCTGAATGCTGTTCTGCTCAAAGGCTTCTTCAAGATCCGCCGAGAGTTGCTGGTCTTCGGGGGTGCCGTAAAAGAGTTCATAGAGCGAGTGAGACATGCCGAGCGTGATTATGATTAGGAAAACAAAGGAGATGTAAGTCCAGATTGGATTGCTAGGCTTCGCCGATGTCGTTTCAGGCTCGGGAGGCTCTTTTGGGCTGGCTTGGTCATCTTTAAGGTCTGTTTCAGTCACACAAACTCTCGTGCTTTTTTGAGAATCTCATCGGGAGTCATTCGCCGGGCCGCGCCAAACAAATTGGTCATCTTCGGCTTAATGTACCACTCAAAGAGGGTCTTCCCATCCTTATCCCAGATCACGACCCCCGGTTGGAGGAAACGCTTCTTGGGATAAGTCCTGGCCATAGGATGATGCGCGCTTGTTTCGATGGGCAAATGCTCAATGAGCTCCAGTTGTGGGTCGGAGAGGTAAATAAAGTCAGTGCCGAGCTTCTCTTGAAGACGGGCGCTCGCCTTTGGCGCGTCTGTGCTGACCGGGAGAAGCCGAGCGTTGAGTTCTTTTAAGGTCCCAGACCGGGCCTTCATGTCCTTGAGAAAGGCGCGACAGAAGGGTCACCAGTGACCTCTGTAAGGAGACAAGATGGTGAATGCAACCTCGCCAAAACGCTCGCCAAATAGAAAATCACCGTCGTCTTGATCTTTCAGACGAAGCTCGTTTATTCCTGACATACAACCTCTCTGATAGGATTCGCGGGCTGCTCTGAGACCTCAAGGGCCTCGGAAGAATTCGTCTCTTGACCGGCCTCTATGGCGGCGGGGGTCCTCCAGCCAAGGCACTCATTTTCAATGATATCAGCTAAGGCCGCGACCCATGTTGGATCGTCATTCAAACAAGGGATAAGCTTTAACTCTTCCCCGCCCTCAGCCAAGAACAAATCTCTGGAGACCTCACCAATTTCGTCAATGGTTTCAAGACAATCGACCAGAAAGCCCGGGCAAATGACGGCGACTCGCTTCACGCCTTTGTCCGCGAGTTTTTTGAGGACCGAGTCAGTTTGAGGACCCAGCCAGGGGTCGAGACCGAAGACGGATTGATAGCAGTGGCTCCACTCGCCACGATGAAGCCCCAATGCTTGAACCACAGCTTTTGTCGTCTGAACACACTGAGTCGCGTAGGGATCGCCTCGTTCAGCGTAGGTGATTGGGATGCTGTGGTAGCTAAAGAGTAAGTGCTCGCAGTCGAAGTCCTTGATGGCCTTCTTATAGGTCTCTGCCAGGGCCTTGATATAGCCAGGGTCTGTGGGATAGGGCGCGGCAAATCGGAGCGCAGGAACCATGCGATAGCGACTGGCGGCTTGATAACCAGCATCGTAAATAGAGGCGCTAGTCGTCCCCGAATATTGAGGATAAGCAGGAACAACCAAGACCCGGTCGCAACCGAGAGACTTCAAATCAGCCATGGCCCCAGCGATAGAAGGGTTGCCATAGCGCATCCCCAATCGAACAGTGATGTCTTCACCCAATCGGGATTGCAGATCCTTAACCTGACGCCGTCCGATCACCAACAAGGGCGAGCCTTCTTCGGTGAAGACACGCTTATACAAGCTCGCCGAAGTGAAGCGGCGGTACGGCACTATGAATAAGTTGAGGATGACAACCCAAATGACCTTGGGTACTTCAATCACTCTCGGATCCGATAAAAACTCGCGAAGAAAGCGAGCGACGGCGCGAGGAGTGGGAGCTGTTGGGGTTCCAAGGTTGGCGAGGATGACACCGATCTTGCCCGTTTTGACGGGTGCGGGCTCTTTTACCCAGGGATTAGGGGGCGCGAAGGCCTTACTAAACCAGTAGGCGAAGGCGCTGAGGAACAAGGCGCCGCCGATTCCACAGTCGACACCACCAACGATGAGGCGGGCTGTGTGACCTGTGGAGGCCAAGAGCTTGAGGAGCTGACCAAGGCCAATCATGAAGGCTAGAACGCAGAAGAAAGTCGGAGTGTAAAACTGCCAGGGACGGACTGGGGCTGGGAGCTTGGAGATGCGCCGTTTATTTCTGAGCGCTGATTTTGCCAGGACATCTCGGCCCTTAACCAAGCCAAGGAAAATTCCAAAAACAACCGCGACCGCGACTTTCCACCAAGCCTCAGGCTCCGCGTCATAAGCAATGCGGAGATGATTGATGCCTGCTCGTAAGAGCATGACCCCGGCAAAGAGCCAGAATATCGCGGCGATCTGTATGACAAAACGTCTCATGCCTTGGCCTTTTCCTCGGTTTCAATGCCAGCTTTCTTCTCGAAGGCACCCCAGTAAACAAAAGCGCTAATGAACAAAGCGCCGCCGATACCGCAAAGCAAACCGCCGTAGCTTAGCTGCGCCGTCGCAGACCCACCCTTAACAAAGAAGTGACGGATAGCGATGCCTCCTCCCATCATCACAGCGATTAGCGGGTAAAACTTCACTGAGAAGACCTGCCAGGGTTTTACCGGATCGGGAAGCTCAGCTATTCGATTTTTATTCTTCCTCGCGGTCTTCGACAGAACAAAGCGCCCCTTCGCCAGGCCAATCACCGAACCCAAAGCCGCAGCGAGCGCGATTCCACCGGCTCCCGCGCCCATTTCTTTGGCCGCTAAAAATTGGAAAACCCCGCGTGTAAGCAGCATCAGACCAATCCCGAGCCAAAGAACTCCGGCCATTGTGTGTAAATGTTCTTTCTTCATATCACCATCGTGCCCAATATTTAATAGGGTAGCAAGCTTGTTCCAATCGGCCCAAAGAATACACAAGGTCATGAATATGCAAAGGTTCTTCTGGATCTTTCTTTCCCTGCTCTTTCTCTCCCCCAAGGCCCAGGGAGAGGAGCAATACACTGAGCCGCTCTATGTTGGAAATCACTTTGCCACTGGGACCAGGCTCCCGGTTTGCGGGGATTTCGACAATGATGGCCAGACCGACTTGGCCTGTGTTTTCACAGGGGGAAAGAGCATCATCGACCTCTCTCTTATGTCGAAGGGGCTCAAGTTTCATCGTCATCGTGCGGTCGTTCGCGCAGTTGGTGGCGAAACAGTGCTCGCTTTGGCTGGGTCGTTCATCGGCACAAAGGGCAGTGATATTGCAATCTTCCTTAAGGATGGCCGCCTTTTCCTCGCTCATTCTCTCTCGGGAAGCTCCATGTCCCTCACCCTTATGGGGTCCTTCAAAGAGATCCTCACCGATCTGAAAACACTCAGGCTTCGGCGCATAAAGGGAGTGAAGGATGCCCCCGACGACCTTGTCGTGACAGGGCCCAAGACGTGGTCGCGCTTTCGCTTTAAGGGCAAGAAGGCCCAGGTGAGCCATCACAAGGTTGGGGAGCTAAGCCTCGTGAAAGACCCTGTTCGCCCCAAGGGTCTTAAGGCTGAAGCTCTCATAAGGTCGGGAGATTTTAACGGTGACGAGGTCGAGGATGTTCTCGCGTTCAATTGCGGCTCTCATCGATACAGCCGCAAAGACCTTCATCTCTACCTCGGCGTGTCTTCGGCGAAGGACGTTAAGGACCATGACGGAGATGGCCTCTCTGATAAACAGGAGAAGAAGCTCGGATCAAACCCTTATGATTTAGACAGCGATGACGATGGTCTGCTCGATGGATGGGAGGTCAACGGGTACAAAGATCTCGACCTGGCGGCCATGGGCTGCTCCCCGACCCGGCAAGACGTTGTCGTTTATCTCCAGCGTTGGAGCGATGTCGATGGGGCTCGGGTCGCGAAGGAATGGAAGCGCATTGTCGACTATTACGCCAAGCTCCCGGTGAAAAATGTGAAAGGCCCTGGTGGCATTGGAATGCACGGTCTCTTCTTGCCAGTTCTAAAGCGGGGCACTGAGAAGAAGACGCATTGGAGAGACCTCGGCAACGCCTACCTGCCAAAGACTGCGCGAGGGCTGGCGCACTATATGGTTGTTGGTCCGGGAGGAGGCGGCCAATCGAGCCTCTGGGGAACTATGGGCGGCTGCGGCGTTCGTGCGTTCTATGCGGTCTTTATTCACGAGTTCGGCCATCAATTAGGGCTGTCTCACACCGGCGGTGATCGCCCCGCTTGGTGCCCTGTTTATCCGAGCCTCATGAACTATGCATACAGTTATTCTTTAAAGGGTAAGCGGCGCAATATTAGTTACAGCTATGGGCGTCTCGCCAATCATGTCCTGCGGGAAGATCAATTAAGAGAAGTGCTTCCTTTCGCCTACAAAGACGTCGATTTCCTCGCCCATTCTCCTTATCGCTATCGCCTGAAGAAAGTTGGCCCAAAGAAGACGTTGATCGATTGGAATCGGAATGGGCAATTCGATAAGGGCATCATTCAAGCGGATATTAACTGCGGCTATAGCACGACGGCTGGTAAGCGTCACACCCTTGGAAAAACTAAGTCTGCGCCGGTTTTAGTCTCAGTAAAGGAGAAGGTTTATCTGCTTTGGTTGACTGAAAAGAAGGAGTTGGCGGGGCGACATTACAAGGGTGGGGTCAATTGGGGAAAAACTGAGAGTTTAGGTCGCTATGACTGCGTTGGAGAGCCTACAGGAATTGGCTTTGACGGTCAGATGATCCTGGCGATTCCGGAGCAGGAGGGTGTGGTCATCCTCGCTGGGCGTGAGCCAAAGAGCTTGAAGCGCGCTTATCTTCTGCCTAAGTCAAAGGGCGCGGCTGTGTCTTTAACGGTCTATGGAGGTCGTTGTTACGCGCTGCTGTGGGATTCGAAGAACAAAGAGATTGAATTGCTTGAGCTTGGGCCCAAGGCTGTCGCTTCTCGGACTGTGCTTCCTATTAAAAGTGATATTGCCCCAGGAGCTTGTGAAGATCCTGTTGAGGGCGATTTAATTGTCGGCGTCGCTGGCTATGTCAATAAGCGCTCTCATCGTTGGAAGGTGGCTCGTCTCTTTAAGGAGGAGCGGGCGGGGTGGATGCTGCGTTCAGAGACTTGGGTTGAAGGGAAAAAAGGGCGAGCGGCGGGGTCGCTGCGGCCGCTGTTAATCTTCGAAACGGGGGCGAACGCGGGTCCGAGTGGGCGATTGCATTGGCTCGCTCCAGGGATCATCTCTAAGAAGAATCCTCGCTCCTGCTTTTATGACGCCATGAGCCTTGGGGATAAGAACTATCACTCGGGTTGGTTGGTGAAGCGTTACTACGACGAATGGACTCGAACCCGTTCGCCTCTTGGTGCGGTCATGCATAAAGGGGAAGTCTTGTTGGCTTATCGCTGGGATGGTGGGGGAGCTAAGAAGAATAATCGACTGCAGGTCGGACATCGGGGCCTTGGTATCGATAAAGAGCCCATGAGCGATCACAATGACGTTGAAGTCATTTCAAAGTTTGGATTGAATCATTCTATTCGCTGGATGGGTCAATGGGATTCGCTGAAGCCGCAGGCTAAGAAATGAATAATTTACCTCAGGTCGGTCAGTTCATCGGGCCTTACCAAGTTGTTGAGAAGCTTGGTCAGGGCGGGATGGGCGCCGTTTACAAAGCAGCGAAGGGCTCACAGTTTTACGCGGTGAAGGTCTTGTTACACGCTTCAGAGGAAGACTTACTTCGTTTTCAAAGAGAGGCTCAGGCTTTGGCCCAGGTTGATCGTCATCCGAATATTGTCAGGGTGCATAGTTACAGTGATTCCCCCTATCCTTATATTGTTCAATCTTTCGTGGAGGGTCAGAGCCTCGGAGCTTTGTTGAAAGACCGTGGCTCTCTCACTGAGCACGAGACCTTGAAGCTCGCTGTGAAGGTGGCCTCGGCGCTTAAGCATATTCATAGCTTTGGCTTGTTGCACAGAGACTTAAAGCCTGAAAATATTCTCGTGCGTGCGAGTGACTCTGAATACTTGGTAACAGATTTTGGATTGGTGAAGTCAGAGAGCGCAGAGGCCCTTACAAAAACGGGAGAGTTCATTGGGACCCCAAGTTACATGGCGCCGGAGCAATGGGGTGGTGAGAGTGAGAACATGGGGCCTTGGACGGATGTTTGGGCTTTGGGGGTCATGCTCTACGAGCTTTGCACGGGTCAACGCCCTTTTTTGTCTGAAAATTTAATGGCTTTAGCGCGCCAAGCTATGTTCATAGAAGTCATCAACCCTAGAGATTTGAACCCGAATATCAGTGAGTCATTGCAATCCATTCTTCTAAAAACTCTGGAGAAGGATCCTCTTGATCGATATCAAAGCGCAGGCGAGCTGCTCAGGGATCTTGAGCGCTGCAAGTCGGGGGAGAGATTTCCATCGACTCGGCGGGGCTTTGTGGAGCGCTCCAATAAACGCGTGGCGCACACAATCGGTGTAAAATTAATGTTGTTATTGACTTTCGCGTTCTTGGGGGCTGGGTCTTTCATCGCTGTGCAGCATGTAGACTTTTTTCTGAAGCCTTCTTCTTCAGACGAGAAGAGGACGAAGAAGATTGGTGTTGAGCGTTGGAGTCGAGAGTTGTTGTCCTCTTCTGAGTTCATTCGGGGAGAATTGAAATTAGTTCCCGCTGGCGCTGAGCTTGATCATATCCACTGGAGGGAGTTTAAAGAAGCTTGTCAATTTCTGAAGAGGGGAAGCTTTGCGTCAGCGGAGGCGAGGTTAAAGTCCTTGGCTAATGGGAGGGGACAGCGGCTTAAGGAACTTGAAAAACTTGGTGTTTTTGTCATTACTGTCGAGAAGAAAGACTGGCAGGGTAGCCTTTTTCAATTGGCTAAACTTTCTCCGGGAATACTGACACAGAGGCAGCGATGCTTTCTGGAGAGAGGGCTGTTGAGGATGCGGACAATGGAGTTGCTCTTTCACTTGTCTGTGTCTCCTGAGCTCGTTGTGACTTCATTCAATAGACTGGTTCAAAGCGTCTATGAAACTGGGGAGTCTACGCAAGCTTTTTGGGATCAGTGGTATAGGGATATTGGTCAGCGATTAAGCACATTGGATATCAAGTATCGAAATGTGCTGGGAGTCGTGCAGCGCATTGAAGCGTTGCGGAATAGGAATCACACGGGTGCAGAGGATCTGAAGCTTCGCTTGAGGCTTATTGAATTTCTCCGAGCTGGGAATAAGAGTGAGGCTGCTAAACGTTATATTGACTATCTTGAATTGACTTCAAAAAATGGAGTTCGAGCCTACGATTGGGAGTTCATTAGGTCGCTCCAATCAACCCTGGCTTTTCTGAACAAAAACACGCCTGATTCCGGTTTGCTAAAGATGTACAAGGCTGTCCTTGTCCTCGCTAAGTGCGGGTTTTGCTTTGAGGATTTGGGGCGTTTCTTGCAGTTGTTGGAGGCCTATAGTCTTTTTGAGCGCTATGAGGGGAATCCCTATAATTCGTATTTTCGCTCAAGTTTAATAGTGACTGATGATTTATTTCCTCCTGGTGCCAAACTTTCTAAGGATCAGGAGCAGGATCAACAGAAAATGTTGGAGAGGAAATTCAGAGAATTGAACAAAGCGCTCGCCAACAAAGAGCTGAACAAGTTGTTTCGCGCCCTGGCCTACGAAGAGCGGGGCCACTTAATCGCGCTTCATTCTCAAAGATTAAATATAGGGAAGGAAGCGGCGAAGCGTCGGAGTAGGGACGATTATAGGAGGGCGCTCCAGGCTTCTCCTCCAAAGCCGGATCAGCTTCAATTCAACTATGCTCGGGAGTCGAAGTTGGAGCTCTCTTTCGCCGAGCGGACGCAAATTCTGGAGGTGGCATTAAAATCTCTCGAAGACCGATATAGGCGTTCCAAGGCTGGCTCTCTGGCTATGTCGGAGCCAGGGTTGACTTATTTTCACTGTAGTTATCGAGAATATCTGAGGCGCAAGAGTGATATTTATCGACTTCTATCCGAGTTAGAATTGCGTCTTGGAGGAAACTATAAAGCAGCTCTGGGTTATGCAAAACTTGCGCTCGCTGCGACTGAGGGACGGTGGGCTCGATTTCTCGTCGTGAGGGCTTGCAAAGCGCTGAAGCGAACGGAGGATTTTGAGAGAGAGTTGCGAGTTTTTGTGGAGCGCTATCCGATGGTGGTGGCTCCTCTCTTCAAAGATGATGAGAAGGCTTTGAAAATTGTGACGGCCTGTCTGATTCAAAAGCGGCGCTTTGTTGAGGCTCGCTTGGCGCTTAATGCGTTAGAAAAACTCGACGTAGGGGCTGCTAAAGTCTTAGAGGAGGTGCTTCGACTCGCTCTAAAGAAATAGTTCAGTCCTAGAATGAAGGGCCCACGATA
>JARGOJ010000234.1 GCA_029210225.1 Planctomycetota bacterium | reverse complement strand
GCCAGTGTGACAATCATGGTCTCGCCAATAGCGCGGGATACGGCGAGCACAAAGGACGCGAAGACTCCCGAAAGGGCGGCTGGGACAACAATGCGAGTGGAGACTTCCATGGGCGTGGCTCCGAGTCCGTAGCCGGCGAGCCTTAGGCTTTTGGGAACGGCGCGGAGAGCGTCATCGCAAAGGGACGCGACCATGGGGAGGATCATGATTCCAACCACGAGGGAGGCGCTGAGCGCGTTGAAGTATTCAATTGTTGGGAATATGGATCGCAGGCAAGGAGTGACGAAGGTTATGGCGAAGTAGCCGTAAACAACGGTCGGAATACCGGCGAGGATTTCTAGGATTGGCTTAATGATTCGGCGCGTCTTTTGTTTGGCGTATTCGCTGAGATAAATGGCGCTTCCAAGTCCCAGAGGAAGGGCGACGAAGCTTGATCCAATGACAATGAGGAGAGTGCCGGCAAAGAGGGGGAGGACGCCAAAAGATTGAGGTTTTAGAATGGGCGCCCAGCGTGTTCCAGTCAGAAAGTCTGTGATTGAAACGACGGAGAAGAAGTCATAGGCCTCGGTGAAGAGGATTGTGACGATCGCTGCTGTGACAATGACAGAGAGAAAGGCGCAGAGAAAGAGGAGCTTTTTTATGGCGCTCTCTTTCCATTGCCGAGCTTTCTTCGGCTTGAGATCTAACTTTGGTGGAGCCTCTAAGACGGCTTTTGTCATAGTGTTTTCCTTAGTTCTGCTCTTTGACGGAGACTTGGAAACAAGGACCTTAATTAACTTTGTAGGCCGACATTAAATTGACGCCCGCGGTCTTTGCGTTCTTAAAAGCGCTGCCCGTCACTCTCTTGTTGAAGCGCTCTTGAGCGAGTTCGTAGAGGGCTTTGGGGAGAGCGACGTAGCCCACGCTGCCCGACACTTTGGCACCATTTGTCATGTAATAATTGACGAAGGATTGGACCTCTTTGCGCTCGGCGGCGGCTTTGCTGACATAAATAAAGATGGGGCGAGAGAGAGGCTTGTAGCTTCCGTTATTGATTGTCTCGTCCGAGGGAGTGATCGCCGCTGATTTCTCGTCGAGCTTAATGGGGACTGCTTTGAGCTTGGCCTTGTTCTCGACATAGTAAGCGAAGCCAAAGAACCCAACTGCATATTGGTCTCCGGCGACTCCCTGGACCAGGACATTGTCGTCCTCGCTGAAAGAGACGCTCTCGGAGCGGCATTGACCAGAGTGTCCGTTAATTGCTTCCGTGAAGTAATCAAAGGTCCCGGAAGACGTGCCTGGACTGTAGAGCTTTATTTTTTCAGCGGGCCAGGAAGATCGGATATCTTTCCAAGTGGTGACCTTGCTGCCAGCGTCCCAGATCTTTTTAAGCTCAGCGACGGTTAAGTGATCGACAAAACTGTTCTTTGGATTAATGGCAATGGTGATTCCGTCGAAGGCGACGGGGAGCTCTATGAACTCGACCTTGTTCTCTTCACACTTCTTCAGCTCTTTGTCTTTGATTGGGCGAGAGGCATTATTAATGTCGGTCTCTCCCTTGACGAACTTTTTAAAGCCGCCCCCGGTGCCTGAGACATTCAGCACAACGCGCAATCCTGGCTCGACGTCACGATAGCTCTCGGCGACGGCCTCTGTGATGGGATGGACCGTGCTGGATCCGTCGATCCTTAATTTGGATGTTTTTGAGCCATTTGTCGGACAGCCGGTCATGGTGCAGGCCAGTCCAAGAGTGAGTAGATAGGTAAAGTGAGCTTTCATGCTGTTTCAAACCTCCTGGTTTATTGTTACAGCATCGTTTTAGCACTCGATTGTGAAGGGACTGTGAAGACTCGGTGAAAGCCTCAGGATGGCTCGTAAGTGCTTATTTTATGGGAGTTTAAAAATGAAAAAAAAAGAGGGCCTCTCAAACAAATGAGAAACCCTCTTTCATTAATTTTCGGACAAGCGTGTTGGCTTAGAACACGACTTGGAAGCGAATGTTGAAGGCATCGTTCTCGCCGACACCTTCAAGGTTTGTGCGAACGTAGTTGAACATAAGGCGACTTCTTTTAATGAAGTACCAGTTCAACGCGAAGGTGAAGTCACTGGTTTTCCCACCGCGAATGTTGCCGCTGTCGAGATCGGTGAATCCATAACGGAAACCCACTTCAAAAGCGCCCCATTTGCCAGCTTTGGGATCGAAGTTCTCTTTGAGGTCAATACCAATGATATCTCCTACAGCGCCACGATATTTGCGGTGCTCGCCTGTGAGGCAGTAAGTGACATAGCCGTAGTAACCCCAGAAGCGCTCTCTGGCGCCGCCCTTGCTGTCGATGCTATCGTGAATGAACTCACCCTGGATGGACAGGGCGTTGAAAATTCCCGCGAACTCAAGGCCAAACTGGTCGATGTGCTCGGCGGAGAAGTTTCCTGTGTCGATGAAGCGAGGAGCGATGTTGACCCTGGGGCGGGTGCGATAGCGTTGGAGGCCGTTGAGAGGCTTACGCCGACTATAGGCGACTCCGAGGTGAACAGCGGTCTTACCATCGTCTTTGTAGACGGGGGCGCCGGTGAGGCGGAAGGTGTAGTTGTAGTCGCCGCCGTCTTGCCCAGTGGCGTCACCGAAGGCGTCTTGGGAGCGGAAAACTCCGAAGGACCAGGCGAGGCGACTCTTGTAGTGGTTCAAGATCCGGACGCCGGTGTTTCGCTGGCGATGGAGGTCGGCGGAGCCGGCGCGCTCAATGAAGGGCGTGTCGTCGGTGCTAGCCATTTGCTCAAGGCCGAAGGGTTCTTTTTGCTGACCAAAGCGAATCGTTCCAATATATGGAATGGACCTAAGACCCACGTAGATATCGCGAAAGCTTGAGGTTCCCCGAGTGAACTCGTACTGAGTCTTGTATTCGATATATTTGTAAAGAACACCGTCGAGACTAATACGAACACGGCGCAGTTGGAATCCATCATCAATGGGTTGTCCAATAGCGTTGACGATGGCTTTCTTACGATCAAAGAAGGCGGCTTCGGCGTGAACACGGCCGCCTAATTTAATCTTAAAGCCAGCCTTCTTCGATTCGGCAATGAGCTTGCTACTCCAATAAACACGAAAGTCGCTGCTATCGTCTTTAATGGTAATTTTGTCGGTCTTCTTTTCGAGCTCGACTTGCTTCTTGCCTTGGTTTGTCAGGCGCCCTTCCAGGTCTTCGAGGCGCTTTTTCATGCGCTTCATTTCAGCCCGGAGATTGCGAGTGTCGGTGCGGTCCCGACGTGCTTTCTCGGCGTCCTTCGCGGTGTTGAGATCTTTGTCGGCGGGGGCGTCTTCTTTCTTGGCTCCCTCAACTGGATCTGTCGCTTTCGCGTCCGTTTTACCGGCGTCATTGGCGGCGTCTGTTTTAGCGGCTGTGTCTTTGGCCGTCGCGTCCTTGGCTGGATCAGCCTTAGGCGCATCGGCTTTGGCCGCATCTTTCGTGTCTGGCGCTGCTTTTTTAGCGTCGTCGGCTTTGGCAGGTTCACTGTCCTGCGCAAAAACCGGAACGCTAAAAACGAGCGCGCAGGTCAGAGTGCATAGATGTACACCTATGCCTCTTCGATTTCGTTTCATAGCCCATCCCCACTGAATTGTTTGAAGAATTGAACAATCTGTATAGATCTCTTAAGAAATCGTCAAAGTTGTGCGATTGGCTTTAATAAAATGTCTGGAATTTCGTCTTTGAGACCCTTGTTAAGCCCTCTTTTTAGCGCTTCCAAGCAAGGCGTTCGCGTTGTGACCGGCGTCAGTGTTTAATGCTGTCATAATTTTTGACCAAGTACCATCACCGCGCCAATTCTGATAAATGTCGTGAACGGTCGAAATAGGGCCATAGCGCCGAGGCATATCCCTCCAGGGAGCCCCCGTTTGAATCACCCAAAGTATCCCGTTGAGAACTTGCCGGCGATTCCTGGGAGGCCTCCCAGGACCCTTTCTCGTTGGATGAACCAGACTTTTGATGGCCTGCCACTGGCTTTTAGTCAATTCATATTTGCGCGCCACAACGACCTCTGAGCTGGAAGAATTCTTGTGATTTCTTTGCTCAAACAATAACCGGCGTTTGTGAAGACCAGGTTAATTGTCGGGGGTCATTTCTATCAATTTTTGAGAGATATTAAGGTGGGAATACACAATTGGAATGGTTGAGGCTTTATCCATTCCAATTATTGATTAGGCGAATTCCGATTCGCTGGAGAGCGGGTCGCTGACAGCTTCGTCGGGATGAGGCGGCTGAAAGCGTGCGAAGAAGGTGCTGCCCTGGCCTAGAACGCTCTCGACCCAAACTTGACCATCATGGGCCAGGGCGATGTGCTTGACGATAGAGAGCCCTAGACCGGTGCCTCCCAGCTCTCTCGACCGAGCCTTATCGACTCGATAGAATCGTTGAAAGATACGCTCTTGGTGCCTGGCCTCAATCCCCGTTCCGAAGTCTTGGACAGACAATAAATAGCCCTCTGCATCACTCTCCAGTTTCAAAATGATTTTTTGCTCTGGTGGACTATATTGAACAGCGTTCGTTAATAAGTTCCCAACCAATTGTTGGAGAGCTTCAAAGTCCCCCTTATACGGCAAGGGTTGATCGGGAATCTCGGCCTCTAACCGAAGATTCTTACTCTCCACCAACGGCGCCAGTCTTTGAATCGTCTCTCGAATCGGGCTCCTCAGGTCCAACATGACCCGCCGAATGGCATCCTTCTCCGATTCCACTCGGGATAAATGCAATAAATCCACGACGATCTGCGACAAACGCGAAGTCTGCTTCTCGGCCTTCGTTAAGAAACGCTGGCGCATCGTTGCCGGCATCTCCTGATCGTCGATCATTGTTTCTATCAAGCCGCGAATGGCCGTCAAGGGCGTTTTTAACTCGTGGGACACGTTCGCGATGAAGTCTCGACGAATCGCCTCAAGGCGTCGGAGCCGCGTTACGTCATACAAGACCAAGACAGCCCCCGCGACCTCTCCTTCTTCTCCCTCTAAGGGCGCCGCATACAAGTCGACAACCCGGTCTTCGACTCCCACGGAGATCTTTAATTCAACGCGCAGCTGCTGACCTTCCTTGAGAACCTTCGTCACAGTCTCAGTCAGGGTTGGAATCCGTGCGCTCTCCCAAATTTTTCTCCCGATGCTCTCCTCTGCGGTCGTCTTTAACAAGCTCGCCGCGACTTGGTTCATTTGGACGATGGTCTCGTCCCGACCGACTGCCACGACCCCCTCAATCATGCCCTCTAAAATGGCTCGAATCTCTCGCCGTCGGCGGAAAGTGGTCTCCATGCGCTGCCGCAAGCTCTCCGACATACGAGTAAACGCCCAGGCGAGGGTTCCGATTTCATCTTGGTTCTCCTGATCCTGCGCTTTGCCCTCATTGCGAGCGACGGACTCTGCTAAGGCCGAGATCGTGCTCAAGGGCGAGCTGAGCCAGCGGGCGAGGATGAAATTGAAGAAGAGGCCGAGCACTGCAGCGACGAAGACGCCAATAAGCAACATGCGATACCAAGCTTCGATTCGCTCTTCGATCTGAGTGAGAGGCACTGAAACTCGGGCGTAACAACGCTTCCCTGATGCCGAATGGGCGATCGGAACGGCGAGATACATATGTGAGAATCCAAGGGTTTGGCTCATTCGAACCGCGAAGGGCGGGGCCTTGCCCTCGACCCAATCTTTCACCGCGAGGATTTCAGGACGGTCGCTGTGATTCTCCATGGTCTGGGGATCGTGCTCTGAATCGAGCAAGACCTTGCCTTTGTCGTCGATCAAGGTCAGGCGAAAGTTGAGCGTTGCGCCGAGGGCCCGTGTCTTGGCGATGAGCTTCGCGCTATTCCAATCGGGTTCGACCTTGAGCCACTCCCGGAAAAAGAGCGCCTGATGGAATAGCTCTTGGCGAGTTTGTTCCTGCAGATCTGCTTTCAAGCTGCTGGAAACGGACAAGCCTACGGTGACCGCGACGAGCCCTATGAGGGCGGCATAACCGAGGTAAAGTCGCCAAAAGAACCGGAATCGGAACATGTTTCAGGACCTATTCTTGGAAGCGATAGCCAACACCACGCACGGTCTCAATGAGATCTCGATAGGGTCCGATCTTCTTGCGGATAGAGCGGATGTGGACGTCGATGTTCCGGTCTAAGACAACCGCCTGAGTCCCGATGCTGTGCTGCACTAACTGATCTCGGCTGAAAACCCGCCCGGGATGGGACATGAGGAAGTGAAGAAGCCGGAACTCTGTGGCCGTGAAGGTGCCAAGCTCTCCATCGACTGTGACTTGATGACGCCCGGCGTCGACCACGAGCCCTTCATAGTTAATCCGCTCGCTGTCTTTTTCTTGTTCGCTGTGAAGAGGTCCTCGGCGAAGCACTGCCTGGACTCTAGCGATCAGTTCCCGGGGGCTAAAGGGTTTTGCGATGTAATCATCGGCGCCTAGTCCTAAGCCAAGGACCACATCGCTCTCGGTGTTCTTGGCGGTCACTATGACGATGGGAATATTTCGCGTCAGCTCTTCGGTTTTAAGGGCACGGCAGATATCAAGGCCGCTCATGCCAGGAAGCATCAAGTCTAAGAGGACCAAGTCGGGACGCTCTCGACGCACCATCTCGATGCCCTCTGCGCCATCGAGGCAGCCTTGAACGTCATAGCCTTCTCGCTTGAGATTGTATTCCATGATTTCGAAGATATCTGGTTCGTCTTCGACAACCACGATCCTCCTAGTTTTCATAGTTTCCTCAAGTTTATCCAGGTTGTTGGGTGAGTAAGAAGACCGCTGCGACCCCTGCCACGACGACAAAGAGCAAGCCGACGGCGATAACCAAGGTGTTGTCTGAGCGACCGCGACGGCGACGACGAGGCCGACTCACGCGTCGTTCGCAGGATGAGTTCAGCCCATCTGGATCTTTGGGAGGAGCTTTGGGAAGCGACTTGGAGGCTTTGCGCTTGCCTCGTGTCATGCTGCTCCGGGAGCTCTGTTTTTTCGTTGGAGCCGTGGCAGGAGCGACGGGTTGACCGCTGGCTTGGGCGACGGCGCGGTCGAGAATTTGTTGGCAGTATTCGACGATAAAGCTTGGCTCTGGGCGCTTGCCGGGATCTTTGGCCAGCATATGTTGCAAGAGCTTGGCAATGGGCGAGGGAGTATCCGACCGGATATCTTTGGCATTTGGGACAGGGGCTTTGACTTGGAGCTTCATCATTTGAAGGGGCGAGTCGGCCTGAAAGGGTGATCGGCCTGTGAGGACGTGGAAGATGGTGGCTCCGAGCGCGTAGACATCAGTTTTGATGGACAGCGGGCGTCCGAGACATTGTTCGGGAGACATATAATCGGGTGTTCCTACAGTGTTTCCGATGGCGGTGAGAGTTTGGTCAACGGCGATCGACTTGGCAAGGCCGAGGTCCATGAGGCATGCATCGCCGTCTTCACGGATAATGATGTTGCCGGGTTTGATGTCTCGGTGTATGAGCCCCTCATCTTCTATCGCGACGAGGGCCTTGGCCATCTGCTGAGTCAACTTAACGGCGAAGCCTAAACCTGATTTTTTTGAAGACTTAATGCGATCTTCACAGGTTTGTCCCTTTATGTAGGGCATGACCATGTAGTGCATGCCGTCGGATTCGCCGTAATCGATGGCTCCAACGATGAAGCGATCTGTAATTTTCCCAGCAGCCAAAGCTTCCTGACGAAAACGAGCGAGGTTGACAGGATCGGCGGCGACCGCTTCGGTGAGGACCTTGATCGCGACCTCTCGCCCCATAGTCTCTTGGACAGCTTTGAAGACAATACCCCGTCCTCCCTGGCCAATTTTTTCAAGAATTTTAAACGAGCCGAGGGTGCTGCCGATGAGTTTTTCCTCAAGGCTCTTTTTCGGTTCAATGGCTTTGCTAAATCCGCTGTTGATCTGATGCGCTCGCTCCGATGAAGTTCGAGGCGCGGCTTGTGGGGCGGTGTTTTGTACTGGAGTGACTGGGGTGGCCGGCGCAAGTAGGGGTTGGAGTTGCGGTTCGACTTCTGCGGCTGGGGCCCAAGTTTGAAAGATGTGGGCCTCAACCTCGCCGGAGGTTTCGAGGCTCGACCAGTTCTCCATGGGGTTGGGGTCGGGGGGAGGAGGGGCCATGTCGAATTCGCCGGAAAGGTTGCCCCAGGCGTCCATTGGGTTTGAGTCCTCGCTAGGGGCTTCTGGAGGCTGGGTGGAAGCCTGACGTTGCTGGGCTTCCTGCTGTATGTGAGCGATCGCTGCGCTGTGGATGTAGCCTAGATGTTGAAGCACATGGCTGAGAGGAAGGGCGGTGCCTTCAGCTCTCCACGCGCTTTGTACCTGCTCGGCATAACTTAGCTGCTCGGAGCTCACGGCTCCTAGTGAGAGCGCGGCCTCGGCAAAAAGCTGATCGTCTGGACCCACCTGATTATTGTCCACCTCTCTTGAGTTCCAAAATCATGGGGAATCTCGTCCCAATTCTCAAGCTTTTGCTAAGAAAGAACTTGTTAAGATGCGAGGAAATGGGGGAATTTTTCGGGAAACTGCCTCACCCTCTGTTCCGAAAGCCTTCCCTTTCTTATTCTATGCCCAGATCATTCGACGATCGCGCTGAGTCTCGGGCCATCGCTCGTCCATAACCCCGTAAGAGTAAGTAGGGTCGTTCCATGGAATTCCGTCTACCAGATATCGGAGAAGGTGTCACCGAGGGAGAAATCGTCAATTGGCTTGTGGCCGTTGGTGATACGGTTGAAGAAGATCAGCCGATTGTTGAAGTGATGACCGACAAGGCCACTGTCACAATCACCTCCCCTGTCGCCGGAAAAGTCAAAAGCATCGACGCCGCCGAAGGCGCGACCGTCGACATAGGCGCGTTGCTTATCGTCTTTACGACGGATGGCGCTGCCGCTCCTGCTCCAGCCCCTGCTCCTGCTCCAGCTCCTGCCTCGGCCCCAGCTCCCGCTCCAGCCCCTGCTGCGCCTGCCCCAGCACCCGCAGCGTCGGGAGGCCGCAGCGGTCGGGTTGAATTCCGGCTCCCTGAAATTGGAGAAGGTGTCGCTGAAGGAGAAATCGTCAATTGGCTTGTGGCCGTTGGTGATACGGTTGCCGAAGATCAGCCGATTGTGGAAGTGATGACCGATAAGGCCACAGTCACAATCACCTCCCCTGTTGCTGGAAAAGTTCTAAGCATCGACGCCGCTGAGGGTAGCAGCGTCGAGGTCGGCGCCCTCATGATTGTCTTCTCGGGAGCTTCCGGTGCTTCGGCTCCTGCTGCGCCAGCGCCGAGCGCTGCTCCAGCCGCCTCCTCCTCCGCCGCGCCAGCCGCCCCCGCCGCTGGGCCCGCAGATCGCCCTAGAGTTCTTGCGACTCCCGCGACTCGTCGGAAAGCCCGTGAAATGGGCGTTGATATCAGCGCCATCAAAGGAACGGGTCCGCACGGACGAATCACTTTAGAAGATGTGATGGCGAGCCACGCCACAACAGGCCGGTCTGCCGCTCCTGCGCCTCACTCTCTTCCAACGGCACCGATCTCCCAGGCCAGAACCGCGGCTGCTCCTGCCGCTCCAAAGGCTGCGGCGCCCAAAGCCGCGCCGGCGCCTATCTCCGTTCCTGGAGCAAGCAATCGCGACAAGGAAGTGAAGATCAAGGGGATTCGGAAGAAGATCTCCCAAGCCATGTCGCGCTCGAAGAACACCGCGGCTCACTTCACTTATGTTGAGGAAGTCGACGTCACCGAGCTATACGCGCTCCGCAAAGAGCTCAAGCCCATCGCCGCTGAGCAAGATGCTCGCTTGACCTACTTGCCGTTCATTGTGAAGGCGACGGTGGCGGTCCTCAAAATGCCTCGCTTTGAGAAGTTCAACGCGATCATTGACGACGCCAACGACACCTTGATTGTGCGGGGCGACTACAACATTGGCATCGCAACAGACACCAATGACGGCTTGGTTGTTCCTGTCATGAAAGAGGTCGACCGCCTCTCCATGATCGATATCGCCAAAGAGATCTCTCGCCTCTCCACAGCGGCTCGTGACCGTAAGCTAAGCCTCGATGATCTTCGCGGTGGAACCTTCACAATCACCAGCGCTGGCTCGATTGGTGGACTCTTCGCAACACCTATTATCAACTACCCTGAAGTCGCGATTATGGGTGTCCACAAGATCAAGTTGTGCCCCATCGTCAAAGACGGCGAGATCACCAAGGGCTACATCATGTATCTGAGCATGTCCCTCGACCATCGCATTATCGACGGCGCCGACGCCGCCTACTTCATGAACGAAGTGGTCGCCCTTCTCGAAGATCCCAAGCGCCTCTTGCTCGCGTGATGACGGCGCAGGGGTCAAATCCCGGGCAATTAGCAAATCCAGGGCAGACACAGGGTCTGCCCCTACATGTCCAATTAATTGATCCAGGGCCCACAGCAATGCGAAAAACCCGTAGGGGCAGACCCTGTGTCTGCCCTTTCGCAATTGGTGTGCGCCTCGGACGATTAGGTAATCCGGGGCACCGATCAAATCCAGGGCACCGATCAAATCCAGGGCACCGATCAAATCCAGGGCAGACACAGGGTCTGCCCCTACATGTCCAATTAATTGATCCAGG
>JARGOJ010000233.1:9257-10576 GCA_029210225.1 Planctomycetota bacterium | reverse complement strand
GACAGAGGCCGGGACGTTCGCGTTCCTCATGATATGACTCTTACTCAGAAGATCGCCGTCAGCGAGTTCTCTCGCCTTCTTGGCGAGGACATCAGCGCCGACGAAGTGCTTTCAAACCTGAAGCGCTACGGCGTCCGGGCTTCGGAGTCTGAGAACACCATCGAGGCCAGCATTCCCAGCTATCGCCAGGATTATTTGCACCCGGTCGATGTCATTGAGGATTTCGCCATTAGCCGGGGCTATGAGTCCTTCGAGCCCATGATGCCCACCGACTTCACCGTTGGTCGTCTTCATCCCATGACTGAAATCGAAGACCTCGTCCGGGACCGCATGATTGGCTTTGGCTTCGAAGAAGGCATTGGGAATATTCTTGGCAATATCGAGGATCTGCGCCATCGAATGAACCTGGCTCCGGAACTCAAAGGCATGGAGCCTTTCCACGGCGAGCGCATGGTGTCTATTAGCAATGTCATGAACCTCAACTACGCTCATGTTCGCGATTGGCTCTTGCCGACCTTGCTTGAGACAGAGAGCCGCTCGGCGAGCGCGACCTATCCGCACCGTGTCTTCGAGGTCGGTGAAGTGGCGGTTCACGATCCTTCTCAAATTCTCGGAAGCCGCACTCTCACTCGTTGCGCAGCGCTCTACGCCGATGAGAAGGCCAACTTCGACAGCGCTCAATCAGTGATTTACGCTTTGCTTGGCAGCTTCAATGTTGAGTTTGAAGTGCAGCCGTGGGATCACCCAAGCTTTATTGAAGGGCGCGCTGCCTTGGTCCTCGTGGGAGGCAAGCGGGTTGGTTATCTTGGCGAGATCTCTCCGGAGGTCATTGAGAATTGGAATATTCGTGCGCCTTTGGCTGCCCTGGAAATTTGCCTTGAATCCTTGGGACAGGCGCTTTAATAAGGGAAAGTTATGACTTCACTGGGTCTTGGCGATAAAATGCCGTCCTTCGAGCTTTTAGATCACTCCCAATCAACGATTTCTAGTGAGTCTATGCTTGGGAAAGGACCGCTTGTTATCTACTTCTACCCAAAAGATAACACTCCGATATGCACCAAAGAATCCTGCGCTTTTCGGGATACCCACGGGGACTTCGAAAAGGCAGGAGCCACGGTCATTGGCATTAGCGCCGATTCTGCGAGCAGCCACCAGGGCTTTCGGGAGAAATATCAATTGCCCTTTACTCTCCTCGCGGACACTGAAAACACCGTCAGAAAGCTCTTCGGAGTCCCGAAGGCGCTCGGTCTTATGGCTGGGCGCTCGACTTATGTTATTGATAAAGAAGGCATCATTCGCCACGCCACTCATTCGTCATT
>JARGOJ010000233.1:2788-9247 GCA_029210225.1 Planctomycetota bacterium | reverse complement strand
GCGAAGAAACATGTCGATGAGGCCTTGAATGTCGTCCGAGAGCTGGCAAAGAATTAAATCACCATTGAGTCATTCATTGAAACACTACGAAGTCACAAACTGAGTCACGAACTATCGAGTCACTCTTAGAAAGCAGCACCATCATGTGGACAAAAGAAGCAGTCAAAGACGTTGTCACCGAAGACAAGATTGTCGTCTTCGCCAAAGGCACTAAAGAAGTGCCCCGCTGCGGTTTTTCAGCCCGTGCGATCCAGGTTGTTCAGAGCGCTGGTAAGCCTTTCAAAGTGGTGGACATTCTCAGCGATCCCAGCATTCGTCCTGCCCTCGTCGCTTTCAGCTCCTGGCCAACCACTCCCCAGGTTTACCTCGATGGCGAGTTTCTCGGCGGCTCAGACATCATCCTAGAGCTTCATGAGAGCGGCGAGCTTCAAAAGAAAATCGCGAACTCTTACGGCGAAGAATACAAGGAAGTTCAAGACAATCAGCGGGTTGAAGTCACTGACGAAGCCGTCAAGATGGTCAAAGAGTTTATGGAGACAGACGCCGACTTCTTGCGCCTCTCCGTCCAAGTAAAAGAGGGCGCCCGAGCCTATTCCCTGGAACTTGACAGCCACACAAGCGCCGCCACGGACCTCAAATGGAAAGTCAAAGGGCTCACCGTCATCGTCGCCAAGACTATGAGCGAGCTCTTCGAGAAGCTTGAAGTCAGCTGGGTCAATAAAGATGGCAACGAAGGCTTCGCCGTCAAAGAGATCGGCAATCCTCCAGCCCTCCCCGTTCCTATCGACATTGATAAAGCCGACCTCGCCCGCCTCATGCGCAGCGAGATCAAAGAGGGCAAGCTCTGGATCGTCGACGTCCGTGAAGATGACGAGTGGAAGAGCGGCCACGGCGAAGAAGCCGTTCACCTCCCCCTCTCTCGCCTTGAGAAGGTCTGGAAAGACGCTGGCTTCGACCCCAAGGACACCCTGGTCTTTTATTGCGCCGCTGGTAAGCGCAGCCTCAGCGCCGCCAACCACTTCCGCCATAAGCTCGGCTACCCAAACACCCGGAGCTTGGTCGGAGGCATCGGCAACTACCCCTCCAACATCATCTCCTGATTGATTCATTATTGATTCCTTATCAACAAGCTTGAAAATGGACCTCGGTCTCTTTCAAGCTTGTTCTCTAGAACCTCACCATGAAAAGCGAAGTCCCCATGCTCGACCCCATCTTCAAAGCTCTGCTCGAAGCCCCCAGCCCTCCAGGGAACGAGCATCCGACTCGTGAGATCTTGGTCAAGGCTCTTGAGCCCTATGGCACCATTCACGAGACGCGCTGGACTGGCTTTTACATGTCCCTGGCCAGCAACAAGCCTGGGCAGCCCGACGTGGTCCTCACCGCGCATATGGACTCGCCGGGCTTCACCGTGCGAGACATCAATGAAGACGGCACCCTGGACATCATTCACCTCGGGGGCATCAACCCCAACGTCGTCCAGCCCCGCCTCGTCACTTTGCGGACCTCCAAGAAGAACTACACCGGCGTGCTTCAGCTCAACGGGGAAGCCCAGGGCAAGCTCAGCAGCTATCGGGGTTTCTTCGGCTTTAAGAGCAAGAAGATCGCAGCCGGCAAAGGCGTTCATAAAGGCGATGCGATCGCTTGGCGCCCAGAAGTCGTCGAGCTTGAGGGCAACTACTTAACCTCAAGTCATCCCGACAATCGCGTCGGTTGTTACCTCCTCATTGAAGTCGCCAAAGCTCTCTCCAAGCAAAAGAAGAAGCTCGGGGTGAACGTTCACTTTGCGGCGACTGGCTGTGAGGAAGTCGGCGGCCGGGGCGCCCGCATTATGGGTCAGATGATTGAGCCAGAGCTGGCCATTTGTTTCGACACAACCTATGAGGAAGGCTCTGTGAAGATGGGCGAGGGCAGCACCATTTGCCTGTCGGATGCCTCTGTGATCTTGCCAATGAACGTCCGGGATAAGATTATTAAGATCGCCAAGAAAGAAAAGATTCCTATCCAGTGGGAAGTCTATAACTACGCCGGCACGGACGCTGCAGGCTTTAGAGATGTCGGCGCGGGCTGTCTCACGATCTGCCCCTTGGTTCCGAGCCTCTACAATCACTCGCCCCATGAAATCATCAGCTTGGATGATATTGATTCGACCAAGCGCTTAGCCATCGCCATGGTGAACAAGGCGAAAGAATTAAAAGTTGTCTGAGAGAGTTTGCCTCTCCTAAGCCATCGCTTTAGAATCCTCCTCTACCTACAACGCTGTGATATTGCAACTGAGGAGAGATTCTGTGATTGTCACTGGGAAAAAGTCGTGGCTGGGGCATGTCTTCGCGATACGCGGGACGAGCTTTAGCCATACTTGGAAGCGCATTGCCTTTATGACAACGATTGCCATTGGTGTCGTTATCATTCACGAGTATTGCCTGATCAACAAGCTGATCTGGCCCTTTGAAACCGCGACCTTTGGTCCCCTGGGGCTTGCGCTGGGCATCTTCCTCGGTTTTCGTAACAACGAATCGTACAACCGATATTGGAATGGGCGAAAAATCTGGGGGCGCCTTGTCAACGTGTCCCGTACCTTTTCCCGCCAAGTCATGACCTATATCAATGCGTCGGACGAAGAGACCAAGCCTCACACCAAAGACCTGACCATGCGCATGATCGCGTATGTGACGGCGCTGCGTCATGCTCTCAGGGATACAGAGCCTTTCACCGACTTAAAGAAGTTCATGGATGAGGCCGAGGTCGAAGCTTTGCGTGGCCAGAAGAACATCCCAATGAGTATCGCTCAAGGGATGGCAAAGAAGCTGAAGGCGCTTTGGCAAAAGGGCTTAATCAACGATATGCACTTGAAGTCCCTTGATGAGAGCCTGACGGAGATGTTGGGGATTCAAGGAGGCTGTGAGAGGATTCGGGCGACGCCTATTCCTTATGTTTATACAGTTCTCATTCATCGCTTAACGGCGTTCTTTTGTTTGTTGTCCCCCTTCGTCATGGTGGAGAAGTGCGATTACCTCACGCCGATTTTGACCTTCTTAATCTCTTATGCCTTCTTCGGCTTAGACGATTTGGGTGAAGAGCTGCAGGATCCGTTTGGCGTCACGCTTAATGATTTGCCCTTGTCCGCAATTAATCGGACGATTGAGGTCAATCTTAAGCAATTAATTGAAGAGGATCAGATTCCTGAGTTATTGAAGCCCATTGATCATTACTTGGAATAATTTAGCGTCCATTTCATTAAACAGGCAATAAAGAAGCCAGCCGGATATCGGCTGGCTTTCTTCATTGGATTTGTAATTAATTCGGGGAAATCCAATGTCCCGGGTGCTCTTATCTCCGTCAGTGACTTTGCTCTATCGCGGAACGAGGCATACTAAACGAAATTTTCCGTTCATCCCTGCGCCTCGCCTTGTTCAACAGAAATTTCTGGTTAAGCTCTTGTTGTGACTCTATTGAACGGGAAAATTCCGTTCAATCATATGTCAGGCCCGCGACACTCCCATGCCCCGCACAACAACGGAGAAATCATGACCCAAGCAAGCTTCAAGGCGGCATCGCCGTATCAGGACGACATCCTCGGCCTTCCGGTCACTGACATTGACGCGGCAGCCGCTTGGTATTCCGAGAAGTTCGGAATGCATGAGGTTGAGCGACGGGATCAGCCAACTCCAACGGTCGTTCTCGAGCGCGAGGGCGTTCAGATCGGGTTCGCGGTCAACGGGCGTGATCCATCGCAGTATGGTGCTGCGTTGCAAGTGACTAACATCAGCGCCATGCGAGACGAGCTTGAGTCGAAGGAGGTCCAAACAGGGAACTGGCGAATCGATGAGCGAGATGGCCAGCAGCTCCAGGTGTTCTTCGTTGTGGCTCCCGATGGCCTCTGCTACTACTTTTACGAGCCGATTACGAAGGAATCTGGGACGGAGTCCACTCCTTGAGACGAGAGGGACCTGATAGACCGACTTCGGCAGCTGCCTAACAATACGCCGCGCCTGCCTTCCTCGGCGGGCCTGCACTCTGCTTGCGCAAAGCTTGGTCCGTCTCCTTGCAGGTGAGGCATTTATCTTTAGCGAAGAACGACACCATGAGCCCAATTGAATACTCCGACTCTGATCAGCAGGGGTTAGCTCAAGCTCTTAAGGTTGCCCGCTCCGGCTCTCGGTCAATCGTTTCGGAGGGTGACAAAAAGTTGCTCGGTTTCTTTCTTCGCGATGGTCTCTGTGACGGCCACATTGACGTGCCAATTATTGAGGTAAGATTCTCTTGGCTAAAAAAACGACGGCCATCAACCTACGACGGCAGCTTGGCTCCCGGGCTAATCACCCAATTGATGGACCTCGGTCAGATCGACAACATAAACGATGCCGTAGAGTTCTTCATTCCTCCAGGAATCACGGGGCCTGGGTTGTACCAGTTTTCGTTTCCCGGCAAGTGGGTCCGGATTCAATGTTCGAACAATTCAATCCTTGTTAGAATTCGTGATACAAAACCAGATTTGGCAGTGCCCTTGGATTCGCCGTATGATTGGTAGCCACTAGACCCAGCGCGCTCCAACAACACACTGCACCATACTGCGTCGGCAGTCCGGCGCTTTGGCGAGCATAACTAGGCCCTACGGAGCACACAGGTGACCATTTCATAGTTAGGCATATCTTTGGCTGGAAACATCTGTGCATGTTATACTTGGCTTAACACAGTGAGGGATTAGAGCTTGAACCCAATTCCAAAACCTATTGAGAAGATCGACCTGACTCCAATCACGGGCCTCCTTGACTATCTCAGGAGTCGCTATTCCCCAAGCCAACTCTGGCTTTTCGGAAGTCGTGCCCGCGGAACCAATCGCGACGACAGCGACTGGGATCTGCTCGTTGTATTGCCCAACGATAGAGAGGCCGACGTCGATGCACTCTCGCCCTCAAAGGTTCGTAAAGATACAGCGGTGAATGTGGACCTGGTCGCTTGCACAGAAGAAGACTTCGAGATTGGGTCGCGAATCCCGAACACACTCGCATTCGAGATTCGCTTGACGGGAATTCCAATCCATGAGCGCTGAACTATTCGTAGCAAGCCACATTAGAGTCGCCGCTGAGGATCTAGAGGGGGCGCTGGCTCTCGTCAAGTTGGGCAACCGAAACGCTGTTTACTTATGTTCACAAGCAGCTGAGAAGTTAGTCAAGGCGATCCTTACAACTGAAAACCTTCACGGAGGTCGTGAGCATCGCCTTGATGTGCTGATTGACAAGATACCGGACGAGAATCCACTCAAACCTGATCTTCGTAAGTTCCAACGAATCAGCGATTTCTCGACGACATTTAGATATCCCACTATTCGTGGGAAAGTAAAGGAGCAACCAGATTCAGACGCGCTTGCGGAAACGATTGACCTTGTTCAAGCGGCCATAGCAAAGGTCGCTGAGCGGCTCGAGATCTCTATTCCAGACAAAGGCGCCCCTGCTGGCAACATTGACCCAATCAGAACGTAATTCCGATTACGGAATGCCTAACAAAACACCGCGCCTGACTTCCTCGGTGAGCCTGCACTCTGCTTGAGCAAAGCTTGCCTCGTCTCCGTGCAGGTGAGCTTTTTATCGTTAGACCAACAAACAGGAATCTCATGAAGCAGCTTATGTCCTTTATCGCGACCTCCCTATGCATTCTTGCATTTGGATGCGAAGGCGGTTCTTCACAAGAAAGAGTCCTCAATGCGTAGCGGATTGTTGCTTTCTTCCACGATTCTTCTCTCTCAGATAATTGAGAAGTTCTTCCGGACTCTTGCTTCCGCTGTGTCCCTCTTGATAAGCCTTCTTGCGGGCCTTTATCAGTTTTACGAGAGCTGCTTTCTGTTCGTCGGAGTCAAGAGTCGAAGTCTCATTGTCTTCCAGGAGAGCCTCTGAGAATCTGAGTTGAGCGTCTTTAGGGAGTTTTAGCGCTGCCGCTATGACTTCTTCTTCGTTCATGTCTTTCAGTCTAGCTCCTTCCTTCCCTCTTTGCATTCTCCAAATCCTCGCTTTTCCCCAAGCCCTTTAGCAATTCAGTCTGGGAGAAATACCCATCAAAAAAGCCAGCCGATGATCGGCTGGCTTTCTTGATTTGAATTGAGACTGATTTAGTGAAATCAGAAGTCGCGGTCCTTCTTCATGGGAGCTTTACCCTTGGGCAAAGCCAGAGTTAATTCTGATTTCTCTTCACATTCAGCTCATTAAGAGTGCTTTTAAGTATTGGTAAAACAGCTCGATCTTTGTTCCGATCCGCGTCACTCTTGAGTTTAATCAACATCTCCAGGCTTAGAAGTTTGATCCTCAAATCTTTGGTCAGCTTGAACTCAATGGTATAAGGAAGAAGCTCTTGGTAATCGAGAGTCTCTCCTTCTTTACCCAGGCTCCCCAAGAGGTCCAATGGGCCGTCTTTTGTCTTGAGCAGGCTATGACCGGTCCCTGAAAGGACCGCAGCCTTCGGCCTTAT
>JARGOJ010000233.1:0-2772 GCA_029210225.1 Planctomycetota bacterium | reverse complement strand
AAGGTCTCGATAATAAGCCTCAAGCTCTTCAAGAGCTTTCAAGACATTCTCAATATTTTCTGATTCCCTTGAATGAACAATATCAAGATCAAAAGTCGTGATAGGTGCCCCATGCAAGACTGCACAGATTCCGCCGACGACAATGAAATCAACATTGTGCTTAGCCAAGGTAAGAATCATCGATTCAAAATTAAAGTTCGGCGTTAGCATTTCGAAGTTTGACTATCGTTGTCACGGTTTGCTGAAGAACACGAAGCCTTTCTATGGGGGTCATAGAAAGCATCCAGCGAATCAAGGAGAGATCCACACCGTTTTCGTCGTAACAATCCTCTGCTTTTGGAATCTCTTCAACATTTTCCCGGGTTACTTCGTCCATAGGTCTTCATTCCTCCAGGTATTAAAGAACATCCTATCAAATCGAGATCCTTCGTCTGCTTCTTAAGACATCCTCAAGAAGCCATCAGTTTTCATTTTTGAGTCGGAGCTTGATTCTGGGAATCGGAAAGCACAAGGAATCCTAAGCGGATTCTCAGACTCTTGCATTGATGCTCTCCCGTAAATCCTGGATCGCTTCTTCAGGGCTGACCATCGTTGATTTGCCCTCTAGATAGGCCTTGCGACGGGCCATGGCAAGCTTATAGACGGCTTCTTTGAATTCGTCTTCTGAAGCCTCCACATTCTGTTGGAGAGCCGCTGCAAGCCGTAGCTGAGCGTCTTTGGGGAGCTTAAGAGCGGCCGCGATGATTTCTTCTTCATTCATGTCTTTCAGTCTAGCTCCTTCCTTCCCTCTTTGCATTCTCCAAATCCTTATGTCTCCCCAGCCCTTTTAGGAAGTCAATTAGGGAGAAAGACCCATCAAAAAAAGCCAGCCGATAGTCGGCTGCCTTTCTTCATTGAATTTTAGATTGATTCAGTGAATCAGCAGGCGCGATCCTTCTTCTTCGCAAGTCAAGCAACTTCTGCGCGCTTATCACGCCCCAAGAAACGGGGCTAAGTTCAGAGAGTAGGTCCGTCCTCTAAGCCCTGATTCCTATACTCTTGAAGCCGCGCTCTGATTTTCTGATCATCTTCTTTTGAATGCGCCACAGAATAGACAATCGTTTCGGTTTCTTCGACCTCATAAAAGACGATGCATGGCATCTTTGTAAAGTAGGCTCGGCGCCAATTCCCTTCGAAGAATGCATAGGTCTCTGGAAAGGCTTGCACTCGCTGGTAAACATCTTCCAGTTCATCATAATATCTGAGCGCTGCTTCTTCGCCTCTTAGTCCCTCCGGCCCCTCTAACAAAAACCAAAGTGCGAGTTCATCCGCCTCCAACGCAGCGCTTAACTCAATTCGGAGCGGATTGTTTGAGGGCTCCATCAATTGTTTTCCTGACTCGGTCTAAAGACTCCTCAGCACTGATTGTCTTCGTCTGGCCTTCTCGAAGAGCATTTCGCCTCTCTTCAAGCTTCTTGACAATCGCCGCCTTCAAGTCGGGGTCTGTCTCACAAGGCTCTTTCCGCAAGGCGTCCAAGACTCTGAGTTGAGCGTCTTTGGGGAGCTTAAGAGCGGCCGCGATGATTTCTTCTTCATTCATGTCTTTCAGTCTAGCTCCTTCCTTCTAAATCTAAAGATTCTGTTCAAGGCGTTGGGAGATCCGTCCTGGACTCTCATGTTCATGGGCTATCGCGTAAATCACCGTCTCAGTTTCTTCTGCCTCATAAAAGACATAGCAAGGAAAAGAAGCAAAGCCGAAACGTCGAATCTCCTCTTCGTAAAAAGAGCCCCGCTCTGGATAGCGCCTTATTTTATCGAGGGCCTCGGCAAGCTCTTCCTCAAGTCTATACACCAGCTCTGGGTCAATCTCGAAGAAGAACTCATCCAAGTCTGCAACGTCAATAAAGACAGAGTCCTCAATGCGTAGCGGATTGTTGCTTTCTTCCACGATTCTTCTCCCTCAGATAATTGAGAAGTTCTTCCGGGCTCTTGCTTCCGCTGCGTCCCTCTTGATAAGCCTTCTTGCGGGCCTTTATCAGTTTTACGAGAGCTGCTTTCTGTTCGTCGGAGTCAAGAGCTGAAGTCTCATTGTCTTCCAGGAGAGCCTCTAAAATTCTGAGTTGAGCGTCTTTAGGGAGATTTAACACCCACAACTTCTTTGTACAACGCTTTCAATCGGTCGTCAATGCGAACCGCCCTCGCCAGCGCCGCATCAATCCTCGCCGTCAACTCTTCAGCCTGCTCTTTTTCCTCGTTTTTGAGCTCCCCGGCGGCGTCATACTTGTCAAGAACTCGAAGGTCTTTGGGCTCCAGAGTAATGATCTCAGAGACGTTATAATTCATATTCGCCCCCCGAGTCATCTTCAAAGACCCTTTGGGAATCAAAGTGCCCGCACCCTGAATTCCCACAATAACCAGGTTCACCGGAGTATTCGTGTCTTTGAGCGCACGTAGGATATCCAAAGTCATAAAGGCCGTGCCTTTTTTAATATGACCAAGAGCCTCCGAGGCCCGCTCTATTTTGGCCGAGCTGTAATAACCCGCGTCAACCAATTCCCCAGCGCTATTCAACTGCCCAAAGGACCGCGTCCCCTGAGGATAAATCGCCAAGTCAATGTCATTCTCCGCGACTATTTTGGCCGCTCCTTCTAAAGCCACCATCGCATTCTTGGAGTTCTTACGGTCAATGGGAACCATGTTCGCCAGCTCAATACAACGACCGATGCCGGCAATTGAATGGATGAGAGGATTATCAATAAAGTGATCTTTGGCGATCACAAACTTCAGCTTGAC
>JARGOJ010000232.1:3545-10598 GCA_029210225.1 Planctomycetota bacterium | reverse complement strand
ACATCGATCTTTGAGACTCCTGAAAATGTCAGTGAATGGTCTCTAGCAATTCTAAAGCACGAATGCATTTGTGGCTTGGGTTGGCAGCGTTTTCTCTGTTTTCAGAATCGAAGTGAGCTGGATCGACCGTGAATATTGTGCCTGTCCATTGCGTTTCTAAAGTGAACGCATGAACCCCCGTTTTCTAGGACCGGTACAATGGACATCAGCAAAATACTCTTGGCGGGATTGCAACTCTCACTCATACCGTTGTGCTCTAGTTGTAGCCTCTCTGACCGAGTCGAACGGCTTGAAGAACGGACGATTGAGTTCAAAGACCAGATGGCCCGACAAGAAGAATCCTATGAGAGGCAATTGTCAGCAGCGCGAACAAAATTTCAGTTAGAGACGAACAGACTCCGACTGACCATGAAGGACCAATCGCAAGCGCTCACTGAGGCCTGGACTAAGTTTAACAGTGCTTATTCGCCGGCTATCCGAGCAGAACTGCAGACAAATATTCAGAGCAGTATTGAAAGCAAACTGGAGATTGACCGCTTGGAAAAAGTGAGCGTGACTCTATTGAAAGAGATTGCGCAGAACGAGGAGCTATCTAACAAACTTCGGCAAACGGTTGCCAGTCATGAAGAGGAGGCGCGTCGGGACAATCAGATTGTGGTCTTGCGTCAAACTGTGACGGGATTGGAATTGCTGTCTAAAAGGATGGCTGCGCTCTCGAATCAAATGTCCTTGGATCTTGCCAATTCAAGAGCTTCAGCGCAAAGTTCAATGGAGGCGGCGAGGATATCTTTATCAAACAGTGAGACGGCGCGAATCAATAGTCAATCGGCGCTTGAGCATAGTCAGGAAGCCCAAAAGGAGGCGGAGTCGGCGAGACTGTATTCCGCTCAGGTGGAAGGATTTACTCAGCGAATGAATGGGCTTCGTCAGGATGAAAGACGTCTTCGCAGAGATCTCGGAGCGATGCGGCAAGATTACGATGAGCGATTGAACGCCATGGATCATTCTCTCGGTAGAAAGAGTCCCATAAACCACAATAAAAGTGTGTGGGAGTGGATTGACCATTTTGAGTCTCGATTAAAGAGGGCCCAGGCTCAAAAGTCCCAGCTTCAATCCATCAATGAAAGACTGGCCGTTTTAAAAAAGAGAGTCAATACTTTTCATAGTTCGCAAAGGCCATGATTGATCGGGGCCGATCATTCACATGCTAAAGATTCGACCCTTCAACCAATCAATTTTGGGACGGCCACCCTACTTCTTACCGGGGGCTGGTCCCAAGACGGCCAAGACGAGCAGGCGCTGATCGCTGTCATTTCTGATTCCGTGAGGGACGTTTTCCGGGGCCACTAACATCATGCCGGCCTTCATTGTCAGCTCTTTATCTTCTAATAGGAATGTGCCTTCGCCTTCGAGCACTTGATAGAGCTTGTCCATTCCTGGGTGAGCATGGAGCTTGTGCTCTTGCCCGGGCTCGAAGCAGTTGAGGCCCACGAGCATATGCTCCGATTGAAAGAGCGTGGCTTTGCCCATTTTCTCTGCCTTGTAGACGGCGAACTCGGAAGGATTGATAGGAGTGGGGTGGTCCATGGCTTTCTCTATCTGTTATGAGGCTTGGCTTTGATTCTCGATCTTATACACAAATCGACAGGAGCTGTTGGAAAAGATCCCACCAAATCCAAAGAAGGGCAGACACAGGGTCATGGCCCTACACGGTCATTCATATGACTCAGAGCCCACAGTAACGCGAAAAATGTAGGGGCAGACCCTGTGTCTGCCCGGGATAAATTAACATCTCTCGATTGTTATGTTTTCGGAATTGTTGCATGACCAGAATCAATGAAAACGGCCATTTTGAACCGGCTATCCAACCCAAAATCCTGTGGATATTGTTTTGATTCCTGCCCTTCAAACGATGTGGGTCGATGGACAGACACACGGCCGGGCGCCCGGTGGCGTCTACACAGTTTTTCGCGCTCGCGTCGCGTTTCGCCCACTCACGAAGCCAAGAAAAAACAGGCGCAAAGCGCCGAACTCAAAATACTCATGACTAACACCGCGCAGCCTCCTCCTCCAGCATTTGTGGCCGCGCTCGGGGATGCCGAAGCGATCCCGGGAGACGCCTGCTGAATACGCTTTTCGCAATCTGGTATCTCATCTCCGCTCTTCGCTTCGCTCAGGTCGGCCTCGGAGAAGTCACCCTCGTCAAGCTTGAGCCCACTGATATTCGCGCCTTTCAGCTTGGCTCCAACGGCCTTCATGCCCTCGATTTGACATCCCCGGAAGTCTGCTCCGAGCATCCACGCCTGGCTAAAGTCAGCCTCTCGTAAATCGCAATGCAAGAAGCTGGTCTCCGGTCCATTCGCCGAAACGAACTTCGCTCCCTTCAACTTGGCATTGGTGAAGCGACACTGGTGAAAGCGCGCCCAGGAGAAATTACTGTTCTCCAATTGAGTTTCATGAAAGTGAATGTCGACGAAGCTAAGAGTCGAGAAGTCATGACCCCTCAGGTTGGCGCCGGAGAGCTCGGAGCTATGAAAAAAGACCTCGCTGAGGGCCGCCTGGGAAAAATCAACATCCGGCAAGCGCGCTCGATCAAAGAGGATCTCACTCAGACTCGAATCCTCGAAGGTCGCGCCCTTTAACTTCGCTTCTTTGAAGATCACCGATTCAAGCGTCGCCTTCTTAAAGTTCGCCCCCTCCAGGATGCAGCGTTCTAAGTTCGTTTCGTCTAGCTTCGCCCCCGCCAATTTGACGTTTCTCAAGAGGCTCGCCGTCATGTTTGTCTTGGTGAGATTGGCCCCGGTGAGGTCCGCCCCGATGAAGCTACAGCGAATAAAAGACGCCCCGGTGAGATCGGCATCTCGCATGTTGGCGCCGTCGAAGTTCTTTCCCTCAACCTCAAGCTCCCGTAATTGAGCAGACTCAAGCTGCGCGTTCGGGCCATCAATATGGTCCTCAAGGGTCATTCCTGTTTCGGAACCGTCAACGCGGAAGATCATGTCCATTGAGTTTGACTTTCTCATCTCTAAAAATACCGGGTCAAGACAGGATGATAGCGCTCCAAGCGAGGGAATCAACAAGGCAAACCTTTCCTCGTTTGTTAACATTCGCCCACCCTACAAAGAACTCCTCGCCGCAAATCATTTGCAGTTGGATCCTATGGCAGAGAAAACAAGCCGCTGGCTTCTCCGTTTGAAGCGCCTTACCCAAATCCTCCTGGTCCTGACTCTCATACTCGGAGCCTGGTACAGCGTCCGCCGATCCCTTCTTCCAAAAGCTCCCCCAGCGACACCGAGCGCTTTGGAGTTTAAGAAACGGGTCAAGATCCTCCGGGACGAATGGGGCGTCTGCCACATCTACGGAAAGACCGACGCCGACACGGCCTTTGGTCTCGCCTACGCCCACGCCGAGGACGACTTCCCTATCATTCAAATGATCCTGGCCGCGAGTAAAGGTCAGCTGAGCTTGGTCAAGCCCGGGAAAACAGGCCTCATCAACGATATGTATGTGGACCTCTTTGAGATCGAGAAAGAAGTCAACGCCCAATATGACACCGCGCTCAGCAAAGAGACTCGGGCCATTCTCGAAGGCTACTCAGAAGGATTGAATTACTACGCTGCCCTCCACCCAGAAGAAGCAGACGGCCGAATTTTTCCAACAACGGGCAAAGACCTGGCCGCCGGATTCATACACAAGATCCCCTTCATGCTCGGCGTCGATAAGGTCATGGGCAAGCTCTTCAAATCGGAGCAAGGCCTAAAAGTCGGGGATACGATTCAATATGCCCGCCGTAAACCGTCAGAGATGACTGGCTCGAACGCCCACGCAGTCGGACCAAGCCGCTCCGCCGACGGCAAGACTCGCCTCAATGTCAACTCCCACCAACCCTGGTATGGCCCCGTCGCATGGCATGAAATTCACCTCGTCTCCGAGGAAGGTTGGGATTGTGTCGGCGCCAACTTCCCCGGCGCTCCCATGATGCTCGTTGGACACAATAAAAATTTAGGGTGGGGTCATACGGTTAATAGTCCGGACTTCGTCGACGTCTATAAATTAGAAATCAATCCGGCCAACGAACTGCAATACAAATTCGATGGGGAATGGAAAGAGCTGGAGACCCACGAAGGCTCTATTGAAATTGATCTTGGCCTCTTCAATTACACCTGGAAGCCAACCCTCTACCGCAGCATTCACGGCCCCGTTATGAAGACTGATCATGGCTACTATGCAATTCGCTACGCCGGCCAGGGACATTTGATTAAGGCCGCCGAGCAATGGTACAAAATGAACAAGGCGCGGAACTTCGACGAGTTCATCGCCGCCATGAAGATTCAGGGCATCCCCATGTTCAATACGGTCTACGCCGATCGTGCCCAGAACATTTACTACGTTTACAACGCCCGCCTCCCCATTCGCAAAGAGGGCATCGATTGGCACACCATTCTCCCGGGAGACAAGTCCGATTTAGTCTGGAGTGAATATCTGCCGTACGACCAATTGCCCCAGGTCAAAAATCCCAAATCAGGCTTTCTCCAGAACTGTAATTCAACGCCCTTTCTCGCCACAATCGGCAAAGACAACGCCGATAAATCGAAGTTTTCAAAAACCTTCGGAATTGAATCGCGGCAGACCAATCGGGCTATGCGGTCCTTTGAGTTATTCGGCGCGGACAAGAGCATCACCCACGATGAGTTCGTGAAATACAAATTCGATCGGGCTTACTCCAAGAAGTCGCCCCTCATGGATGAGGCAGTGACTCCAGTTCTTACTAAGTTCGAAGCCAAAACAGAGAACGAGAAAAAGGCCGTCGAGATACTTCGCAATTGGGACCTGAGAACCGATGAGACCTCAACCGGGGCGACCTTGGCGGTCCTGACCTATCGTCCGCTTTGGTTTGCTTTGGTCGCGAAAGGAGAAGGCACGCTCCCCGACCCGCTGAAGTCATTTCGCAACGCCGTTCAATTTTTAGTGAAACACTACGGTCGGGTGGACGTGCCTCTTGGAACCGTCCAGCGTCTTCAACACGGTGGCTTAGATCTACCGATTGGTGGCGGCCCAGATATTCTCAATGCCCTCCACGCAGAGACCCGAGGCAAGCACATTGTCGGGGTCGCGGGGGATTCCTATATACAAATTGTTGAGTTCTCTAAAGACAGCTCGCGGTACTGGTCACTCCAACCCTTCGGCAACGTGAACAGAAAGAAATCGCCCCACTACAGCGATCAGGCGCCGCTCTTTGTAAAGCGCGTCCTGCGCCCTGGACTCCGAACAAAAGAGCAGATTCGCCGGCACTTAGGGAGCGACTATCACCCCGGGGATGAATTGAAGAGCGCCGTGAAAAAGTAGTCGTGCTCATTCATTGACAGGGGCTGGAGACCTGTTAAAGCTCATCTCAGGATTGGCACGAATACAAAAGATCGCGTTGCAATTGGAGATGACAATGTGCAATAAGGCCGCCGGAAAAATGGACTCTAAAAGCACTGCTGAGAGCCCAAAAACTACTCCCATGGGGGCGCAACCGATCGCTTCCCCCGCGCCTTTGGGGAGATGAATGGCCACATAAAAGGCGTTCATCATCATGATCCCGGGCCAGACACCATAGAACTTCACCATGGTCAGCAATAGGAAGCCCCGAATAAAGAACTCATAGGCCACCAGGTAAATCACCCAGGTCGCCAGGTTTGCGCTCCAACGTCCCCAAGTCCAATTCGGATCGCGAATCTCTGGGTAGTGCTTCTGATGCTCAGAATTTTTAGCGTTGAAATAGAGAATCGGGGTCAGCACCACCGAGCCGATGAGCGCAAAGAGCAATCCATTCATGAGATCGTTCGGCATTGTGAATCCGGCCGCGAGGGGACATCCTCCATCGATCCCAAAGAGCAAGACTAAGAGAGGCCCCACCCCAAGAATTAAGCCGCCAAAAAGCCGTTGGCAATACACTGAATAGGCCTGAGCTTTCGCCTCCGAAAAGCGACCGCTGAGCAGCGTCTCGAAGTTTTTCTGTGAACATCCAAAGTGCGCCGCAAGATAGAAAACAGTCACGGAAACAAGCACAACGACGGGCTCAAAGTGTTCTGCAGGGAGGGCCGGGAGGAAGGCGAGCGCTGACATCATGACGAAGCCTTCTCTGTGAGCACTCGCTCTTTGAGCAGGCGAATGTTCTTCGTCTCGACTCCGTATTCCTCGCCATACTTCAGATAGGTGTCAATATACATGCGGGTCTGATCGTTGACCTTGGTGAAGTGATATTTGAGATAGACCTCAATATCAAAAGGAATCAAGCGCGGCGCCATACCCATGATCATGCGAAGGGTGAGGGGACAAACCGCGCCTCGATACCAGGGGCACTTCCCTACTTTCTTCCCAGAGATGACCATGGCCTCTTTGGCCGCTTTCGAAGCGATACCAAGCAGCTCACTCTTCTTCAATTCTTGAAAAGACCAATTCGCTCCTTGCAGGGCGACGAGATGGGGCATGAGCATTGAGGACGGCATGGCCGACGCGGTCGCGGCGTTCTTCAGATACTTCGCCGGGCAACCTCCTTTATTCAAGGCGGCCACGAAGCCCTTTGTGATTTCTTTGGGACCAGAAAACGGGTTCTTAGACAAGGGCGGGAACCAGTAGGCGATGCCCTCTTTGTCGAGGGTCTCCCCAGGGAGCGGCGCTTGATAACTAATGAATGTGATGAGCCCCCAACATAGCTTTGATTCTGGCACGAACTTGAGCATGTGCTCCCGATCTTCAAGCCCCGGTGTTAAAGAGACAATGGTGGCATCGCCGCAGGCCTTTAAGAATGGTTCGAGAAAATCGCTGACATAAAGCGCGGTTGAGGGCACCGCGAGCCAGACCTGGTCAAATTTGTGTTTCGCGACGTCCTCCGGAGTGGTGAGGACATCAAAACCTTGAAAATCGACGGCTTTGAAGCTCCGGTCTTCGTTGAGAGGGTAGACCGTCAGGCCTTTTTCGCATTGTTCTCGGTATTTCTCTCTGACATAGAAGCTGAGCTTGGCCCCGGCTTTTTGCAGATGTCGTCCATAAACGACGCCGACAGCG
>JARGOJ010000232.1:0-3535 GCA_029210225.1 Planctomycetota bacterium | reverse complement strand
TTAAGACATTCATCGTTCAGGGTCCTTTGTTCTTTTTGGGAGTGTAGGGGTGATCGCGCTTGTTTAGTACCTTCGCAGTGACGATCTCATGCCCCGCACGAATTTGACCGAGCAGCTCAAGGCCCTTCGTGATTCGGCCAAAAACTGTGCTGCGACCGTCCATGTATGGCACGGGAATGAGGCAAAAGTAAAACTGACTTCCCGCTGAGTTCTTTGTTTTCCCGCTTGCCATAGCCAAGCTCCCGCGAAAGTGGGTGTGAGAGTTTTTGTTGAACTCATCAGCGATGGTCCATCCTGGTCCGCCGGTCCCTGCGACGCCGATACCGCTTCGTGTGTTGGGATCGCCGCTTTGGGCGACGAAAGAGGAGAGCACCCGGTGAAATTTGGTCTTGTCGTAGAACTTGGTTTCGACGAGGTGAATGAAGTTCGCGACGGTGTTTGGAGCTTCGTCTTCGTAGAGCTCAATGACGATTTTGCCGGTCTTTAAAGTCAGCTCTACGGTCGGGCGGTTTTTGCCTTTGGCGAGGATCGCCATTTCTCGCGTCCACATCTTCTTTGAGTGGAGCAAGACCCGCTTTAGCTCGACAGCTTCCGGTTGGGAGCTGTCCTTGTCGTTGACCTTCGCAAGGAGTTTGAGGGCCGCGTCAAAGTTGTTGAGGTAGTAGTGATAGCTGGCGAGTAAGAGTCGGTCTCGTTGTAGGCCAAGTCCTTTGTCGACCATGGGTTTGAGAAGGTCGATTCCTTCTTTGTAGCGGTTGAAGACGCCGAGGAGACGGGCTTTGAGGTAGATGCGAAGGGCATCATCTTTTTTGGCGTTGTGAGCGAGGGTGGCGCTCTCTAAACCTCGACGGAAGAACTGAAAGCTCATGAGGCCTCGGGGTTTGGGACCGAGAACGGACCCGATCGATCGGCCGCTGCTGGCGATTGTTGCAAAGAGCTCGGCGCGCCAACAGTGCAGGTCGAGGTGCTTGGGTTTGACCTTGAGGCCGGCTTCGATGGCCTGGCCAGCTTTCGTGAAGGCCGCTGCGGCTCGGGAGCGGGCGCCTTGCATCGCTTGATAGGCTTTTCGCGCTCGCTTATGGGCACGTTCGAGGACCTCTTTCTTCTTCGCGGCTTCTTTATCGGCGCGGAGGCGTAGCAATCTCGTATTGAGGATGCGCGCTTCAAGGCTGGCGGCTTCTTGGAGAAGATGATCTTTGCGCCATTGTTGGAACATTTTTTTGGCTTCAAGGACCGGATCGGACTTTGGGACCTCTTGAGCCGATGCGGGTACGCTGAAGGAAGAAAATATGAGGGTTAAGAAGAGGAGCCTGATTCGGGAACCCATGATTTCTCTCGCTTTATTGACGGTCTTCGACGATTGATTCGGAGGATTTTCGCAAACAAACGCGCTTTGCCCCTCAAGAATCTGTCTTCATTCGTAAAATGTTAACGTGACTCAGTCACTTTTTAGTCATTTGACGTAACGAAAAGACAACGAGCCCCTCGCAGAGGGTTTCTCAGGAGGCGGCATGGCGCAGATCTTCGTGATCGATCCGCGCCCAAATGTAATTAACCTGAGCCGGTCCGTACTTACCGGGCGGGGCCATGCTGTCACAACCTTTCAAAATTTCGAAGAGTCACTTCAAATCATCAGCACAGAGCGCCCTGAGTTAGTGGTTGTGAGCCCTGAGGGCCCTCCAAAACTCGCGCCAAAGGATCTCGTCGCTCGCATTCAAAACGCCTGCAGAGACAGCCTAATTATCATCCTCCTCTCAAACACCGAAGACGATAAGACAATCAGCGTGAGCCTTGAATCTGGGGCGGCAGACGTTGTTTTAACACCCTTTGTGCCCGCTGAGTTGGCAGGGCGTATTGCCGGGGCCCTCAACCGACGGGCTCGCCGGAAGAATGCGCTGCGCCAGTCGTCCGGTGCCAAGCTCCGCGCTGTACCCCAGAGAACACGAGGACCCAGATCAAGCGCAAGTGGTCCACGGGCCAGCGCAAGCGGTCCTAGATCAAGCGCAAGCGGCCCGCGGGCCAGCGCAAGCGGTCCACGAGCAAGCGCGACCAACCCGAGGACCTCCAATCGAATTCAAGCTCAACGTCCGGCAAGGAGCCATTCAACTCGTAAATTCGACCATCCCCGACCTCCTGCGGAGGCCCCCAAAGCTCCGGAGCGGGTGAACGAACCGATTCCCGATGTCCTTCCAAACGGTGAGCTTAGTGGTGTTGGCGTTCTGAAGCTCGCCCTCGCCAAAGACAACAAGAAGATCAAGGGGCGTATTTTCGATTGCTATCGCCTCGTTAAGATTCTTGGTGTCGGGGGGATGGGCGTGGTTATCCAAGCGATCCATCGTGAGACTGGTCAGCCTCTAGCCCTGAAAGTCCTTCGCTCGGACATCGAAGAAGACCCTGAAGCTCCCTTACGATTTCTTCGGGAAGCCTATGTCCTGCAAGCGATTCACGATCCCAATGTTGTCCGCCTCGAAGACATCGGCCGCGCCGGTGGAACACGCTTCTACGCCATGGAGTTTGTCGAGGGAATCACTTTGGCCGATTTACTCGATGAGCGTGGCCGCCTCTCTATCAGCCTCGCCTGTCACTTAGCGTCTGGCCTCGCAAATGCTCTCGCCGCGCTGGCCAAACAGGGCGTCGTTCACCGCGATATCAAACCAGGTAACATCTTCATCAGTAAAGATTTCAAAGAGGTCAAGCTCGGTGACTTTGGACTCGCGAAGCGCTCTCGCGCCAGAGATGTCACTCCTCGCAAAAGTCTCATTGGTACTCCACACTACCTCGCTCCAGAGGTGATAGCCGGGGAGCCGGCGACTCCATCCAGCGATATTTACTCCCTGGGTGTGGTACTCCATGAAATGCTTAGCGGGCGAACCATTCATGACGAGGAACCGACCGCCGCCCTCTTGTTTAAGATTGTCTATGGCGATCCGCCGTCTATCGAAGCCACATTGAACGACCTGCCGGAGCCAATTCGGAGTCTCGTCGATAGCGCGACTCGCCGTTACCCTGAAAATAGATACCCTGACGCCACCGCCCTGGCAGTCGAGTTATCCCAACTGAGTCGACGTTATTCACGTCGCGTAAAACCTCAAGGAACAAAGCCACATGGCTGAACACCTGCCGTTCAATGACGAAGAATTCTCTGGGCGACTGCCGCTCTTCCCCTTGCCAAACGTCGTTCTTCTCCCTGGAGGCCTTCTCTCACTGCATGTCTTTGAACCCCGCTATCGGAAGATGGTCATCGATGCGTTGAAGGAAGAGAAATACATAGGCATGGCTGTGCTCAAGCCAGGCTATGAAGACGACTACGATGGCACCCCGCCCATTTTTGAACGGGTCTGCCTCGGTGAGGTCACACGGGAGCATAAGTTCCCAGATGGCCGTTGGTTGATCACGCTCCGCGGGATGCGCCGAGTGGAGGTTGTTGAAGAGGAAGAGGGGGAAGAATATCGCATCGCGAAGGTCTCCCTCGTGCAGGATGTGAAGGGCACCCTCGACATAGAGTTGTCCCGACTCCGTTCGCTCATTGCCGCCA
>JARGOJ010000231.1 GCA_029210225.1 Planctomycetota bacterium | reverse complement strand
ACGACCAGCACCTTACTTGCGTTGTCCCCGGTGATTTCCGCTTTCGTAAGAAGCTCCGCAAAATCGATGGCTTCTCCTTCCCCACTCCTTATCCTCTGCTCTTTCTGGATAGCAGAAATGGCAAGGTGACCCACTGCTTTTCACAAGAACATCCCGACTTCGCCAGTCCCCTCCCTTGGTTCTTTGAGAACAAGTGGCGATTACTCTTAACGAAGGTCCTGAGCGTGAAGGCCATGAACTGGGATGAAAAAGGTCTGAGCCCGATCTTTGAAGTGCCCACTCAAGGCTCATCCCTTACCCTTCCTCCACGTGCTTTCCAGCTCCAAGAAAGGTCCCTCCCGGTCCTTAAGGTTCCGGGAAACAAGGGTCTCTCCCTCGTAGATTGTGGCGGTCAGGCGCCTAAGAGAGAACCTCGTTGGCAATCGGCGCTCACGTCGTTTAAGCGGGCGCCGAGGTGGACGGATGTGTCTGGGGATGGGATTAAAGACTGTATTCTTGGGCAGGACAACGGTCGTATTTCGGCGCTCTCTGGAGAGGACGGTCACAAGCTCTGGTCGGCGCGTCAAAGCGACCTCACCGCGCTCAAACTTGTCGGCGACTTAAATGGCGATGGTGTCAGAGACCTATTCGTGGCAGGAACCAGTCGCTTCGAGAAATACTTACGTAGCGGCAAGGACGGACGGGTTATCTATCGCTTCTCGGCCCTCACCATCGGCGACGGCCCAGTGATTGGACCCGTGCTTTCTCTGCCATCGGATATTGACAAGCCCGAGCGATTGCTTATTTCTATCCAGCGTTTTGACGGGCATTATCTGCTCATGTTAAACCTGCCTGAAGCCAAAAAGTGACCGAGAAATGACTCTGATAAACAATCTCCCTAAAAACTCGATAGAGGGTCTTCCCCTTCTCGTTGCAACCCCAGATTCATGGGCTGAAGCAGCGATTGAAGACATTGGCGAGCTGCTCGCTGACCACGCGCACTGCGAAATGAAGGCTGCCGCCACGGGCTTTCGCTTGCTCGGATCCTATCCAGACCGGGATGACCTTGTTGAAGCGATGGCTTCGTTAGTTCGTGAGGAAATGCGCCACTTCGAACGAGTTCGAGAGCTCTTGCTTGAGCGCGGCTTGAAACTCGGCAAACCTCGCCCCGATCGCTATGTCAAACGATTGCTATCCGAGAGTCACCGAGGTTCGAATCCAGGGCTTCAATTGATTGAAAAATTGATTGTTTGCGCCTTTGTCGAAGCGAGAAGCTGCGAGCGCTTTCGCGTCTTGGCCCGAGCGAAGTTACCGGAGAGCCTAGCGCAGTTTTATGCCGAATTGGCCCTCGCCGAAGACCGTCATCACGAGACTTTCCTTGATCTCGCTCGGCTTTACTCGGAAGACGACATTGAAGAGCGCATCGCTCGCGTCTCCAAAATTGAAGCCGATATCATTCAAAGCTTGCCGCCGCTCTCCGCCATTCACTAAATTTGAAGTGGAACTTCGAGGACACTTTGAACGTGCCTTTGCTTAGTTCCATAGCCTCATTCTCAATTCCAACAGTGTCCAGGGAGCATGATTTATGTCTATGAAGTCACGAGGATTCGCGATCCTCGCCTTGTTATGCGCGTCGACGATGACCCTGGCCCACGGAGACGAAGGAGACGGTCGGCTTCTACAAGCCCAAGCTGCGGCTCAAGACGGACGCGTGAAGGAAGCGCGATCGCTTTATAGAGGATTGATTCGGCATCACCTCCAAGTCGAACGCGCAAACGCCGCCACCGCTCTTCTCTCTCTCGGAGAATTGGAAGAAGAAGGCGGACATTTGAGCGATGCTCGAAATGCCTATAGACGAGTTTCTGAGCTATTTCCAGAACGCAGGGGCGATATCAATGTCGCGGAATCTCGCTTGCGATCCATTCGTCAAGACGGCGGGCGTTTCCTCGTCCGGCTGCTTCAATCGGGGAAGAAGGCACGGGGAGCAAAGCGCCTGGGGAAAATGTCGAACATTGTGATTGAAGGTGAGTTAGTCATCGGCAAACAACGAATTAAGATCACTAGGACCCTCAGCCGCAATCCGACGCGCATGCGTGAGGACGCCCCCGCTCTTCAGCTGTCAAAGGCCTGGAATGGAAAGCAAGGATGGTTGCGCAAAGGATCAGAGATAGAAGACTTAAAAGGACCGCGCCTTGATCGGACAGTCTCATGGGCTTTTGAAAGCCTCGCTCAGCTTATGGGGGAGCATGACGGCAAGGCAAGATTTGCTGGAAGCACACGCGTCCTCGGACGAAAGGCCTACCGAATTGAGTATGTCTCCGGTTCTGAAACTTGGACGGAAGACATCGACTCAAAAAGCTATCTTCCAAGTCGCGCCGAGGGAACTCAGATTGATGCGAACGGGCAAAATTCACTCCTGACTCTTTACTACCATGATTGGAAGAACGTCGATGGAGCCTACTTTCCAGGAAAGGTCGAATACTATAAGGGGGACAAACTCGCCTATGAGTTTCAATTTAAGTCGTACAAACTCGATGGAAGCCTCGATAAGAAGTTGTTTGATCGTCCGGTGAAATGATTGATGAACTCGATAAGCTCACTGCTTAGAATGGTATACTGAGGCCACTCCGAGGCCACCGAAGCTCATCATTCTGGGCGCCTCGAATGGGTGAAGGCGGCTGGCTTGATTCAATCTCCAAGGCTTTGGCATAACGAACTCATAGAATCAGGCTCTCATTTCCTAAGAGAGCTTCGATCTGTCATAGCCCTGGCCGACCCTCAATCATTGGTCAAAGCCAAGCCCAAGTTTCTCTGTTGTGCTCTCGGATTGCTCGGCCAAGTGACCTACGATGCCCTTGGCGGAACGGAGCGGAGGGACGAAGTCGGGCGCGCTGGGGCTCAGTTATCAATTTTGACCAAGATCGATGATCAAGTCATTGATGATCTCACCTTTCACAAAGGCTCGGCCCTCAGCTTTGAAGAAGCGCGGGAAAAGACGAAAGATTATTTGGCCCCCACGCTTCAGTCAATCAAGACTGGGATTCCGGCAAATGAAGAGGGCCGGTCGGTCCTTGGCGCACGCCTCGGTCAAGAATTGAAAGTCTTAGCCGGAGGGCAGCATTCTCGCCTCAATCAGGTTATTGATTGGATCGAAGACGGCTGGACGATTCAAACTCAGGCCGTCGCCACTCTAAGCCGACACAGCGCTGAACTCTCCCTGGAGGCCGTCGAGAAAGTGACCCGAGACATTAGCGGCGCGTGGCTGCTCATGATCTCCGCCCTTGGCTCTTTGCCCCAAGACGCAGGTCGCTCTCTGACTGCTGCGGAACGCGAGGGCTTCTACAATTTTGGATGGCACATTCAACGGGCTGATGCCCTGGCTGATATGGCTAAAGATCTGACGGACGGATTAATTTCCAGTTATCCAGATCGCCTTCTCTATTCCATTGATAACGGTCAATACGAACGCTGTATTCAGGAACAAGACCCCAAGTTTATCTACCAAGTTTGCCAGGCACGAGAGATCGATAAAATGTGCATGCCCAGAGCGGGAGAATTGACCCAATGTGCCGAGCAATTAAGCGCGCTCGGCGCGTTGCCCGACCTGTTAAATTGGATCCACGGCTTTTTGACCTGGCGCTATATCGTTCACCCACAGTCGCGACGCTCGGAAGACTCTGTCGAATTCAAAGAGTATTTTGCCCGGTCGCGACAATATAGGAGTTACGTGGCTCAAGTTTCACAATTAGAATTAAACCGGCTTGATTCAATCGTAGTGGGTCAATAGGAGTCCGGTATGTTTGGAACATTAAAACCTCACAAATGCACCCTCGATAAGGACAACGATCAGAACCACTGGCGTTTTTATTGTGGTCTGTGCAAGAGCTTAGGCGATGATTACAGCCAGGCTCACCGTGCGCTCGTCAATTTTGATGCCGTCTTCATTGGGATTGTCGCTGATGGCTTATTGGAGAATGGCGCCGAGCATGACTCTTGTCGCTGTCCTATCAATCCTCTCGCGATGCGTCCGACAATGACTCGACAAAGTCCCGCAATGAAGTTCGCGACGTCCATGCAAATGCTCCTCAGCGACCAATGGCTCGCAGACCGTGGAATGGATGGCCGTTCATGGGCCCGAGCCAGTCGACGCTGGTTTCGCCCCGCGCTTCAGAAAGCGCGCCGGACACTCGCCAATTTGGGGCTCTCGATGGCTCAATTGGAGGGCTTTGAGAGAGTTCAAAAGCGCGTCGAAGTGATTGGTAAGACCTCGCTGTCTGAGGCCGCCGAGCCAACTGCCCGAGCCCTTGGCTATGTGTTTAGACAAGTCGCGGCACTCCCTGGGGCGGTACCTCAGCTCGCTCATGAGACCATGCAATCACAGCTGAATTTATTCGGACGCTCACTCGGTCGAGTCATATACCTAACGGATGCGATTGACGACCTGGAGAAAGACCTCAAGAACAAAGAATTCAATCCCTGCCTTCAAAAGAGCGAATACGACGGCTCCTTGAAGGCATCAAAAATGAAAATTCAAGATTGTCATGACGCCCTCGCGAGAGACTTTGACAATTTAAACAGAGCCGTTGACGCGCTCCCCTGGCGCCGCCACAAAGCACTGATCAAAAACATTCTTTGCGACCAATTAGTTCAAAGCTCTCAGCAAGCATCGAAGAAGCTGCAAGCGTGGATATGCAAGCCCGATCAAAATCAATTATTCACCGCTGATAGTCCTTCCAAGAGTGTGCTCAGCCTGAGTTCATTTCTTTGCAAGATCTCGAATTCGAGTTCCCGACAGCCCCCCGAAAGCAGAGACTCTCGGCGAACGAAGATCCTCCCGATCTTCAATCAGGGTGAGAAAGAAGCCTCCAAATTTGAATTGATCGAAGACGGACATAGTCATTCTGGCCCGGACGATAAACAAGGTCCCAACAATATTGGAGCGGGAGACAAGGGAGGCTCGAATAAAGGTGGCGGAGGTCAAAAACCCCCAAATGATGACGACCCTGACTTTGAAGAATTTGACGACGATGAAACCGAGTTTCATCCCAGTCCAAAACGCAAAGGAGAAGACGAGCAAGACGAGAAAAACGAACGGCGATCCTTCCCTTCCCGAGGCTTTTGTTTTGGAACGACCATAGGTTTTTTTCTGGGAGTCGTCCCCGCAGCCATCGCAGCCCTAAAAGCATGGAATCGAAGCGGCAGCGATACAGGGAGCCCCAGGGATCCAAGAATTACATGTTTTGAGAACGGGAGTTGTCAGGGGCCCTCTTGCATCGAACAATGCTGGTCCTCGTCTATGACTGAATGTTCAACCTGTTGCAGCGCTCCCTGCAAAGACTGTCAAGAGAGCTTCTCAGGCTGCGGCGACGCCTGTAGTGGATGCGGGAAGGGCTGCGGAGATTGTGGGAGCGGCTGCGACAGTTGCGGAAAGAGCTGCAACGGCTGCGGCTCTGGCTGCGACTCCTGCGGGAAAGGCTGCGGAGATTGTGGAAGCTGTTGCAGCTCTTCAGGAAGCAATGGCTGCGGTCAATGCGATTGCGGGACCTGCTGCAAAGCGCAGTATGATCCAGGCTTTCACAACCCAATCATTGATAATGTTGGCTCGTGCTCACCCTTCTAAAACGGCGAGCATCACTTCTCTCTTAAATGAGCTTTCAAGAAGCAAAGCTTCGAGTGGAAACAAATGGACCGACGCGATCAATTGCCAATCGTAGATCTCGCACTCTTTGATGGTGATGACACTCAGAGGACCGCGGTCGCGAAGCAGGTTAGAGAGGCCTGTTGCCAGTCGGGGTTTTTCTATTTGATTGGCCACGGCGTCGATGACGAATTGATGAATCGACTGGAAACACTGAGTCGGGAATTCTTCTCACTCTCTCCAGAAACAAAAAATGCCATTCACATGTCAAAGGGAGGTAAAGCGTGGCGCGGCTATTTCTCCGTTGGCGAAGAATTGACCAGCGGCGTCATCGATCGGAAGGAAGGGCTCTATTTTGGGGCCGAACTCGATGAGGACCATCCCATGGTCAAAGCTGGAGTTCCTTTGCATGGAGCCAACCTCTTCCCCTCCCTAAGTGGTTTTCGAGACGTTGTTTTAAGCTATATGAAGGCGCTTACTGGGCTGGGTCACACTCTCATGGAGCTGATCGCCCTTAGTTTAGACTTAGACGGACACTATTTCCGGCGCGCCTATGGTTCCGAGCCAACAACACTGTTTCGCGTTTTCAATTATCCTCCGATTGAAGAACACCAAGGCACTTCTTGGAGCGTCGGAGAACATACTGATTATGGCATCCTAACTATTTTGCGACAGGATCATCTGGGAGGACTCCAGGTCAAAAACCGAGGCGCATGGATTGACGCGCCGCCGATTCCTGGGACCTTCGTCATTAACCTCGGCGATATGCTCGAAAGGATGACGGGAGGGCTTTTCAAATCAACACCCCACCGCGTGTTTAACTCGTCTGCGGAGAGTCGTCTGTCCTGGCCCTTCTTCTTTGACCCGAATTTTGAAATGCAGGTAGAGCCAATTTTTACGCGACTTCGGGGACAAGAAGATTCTTTGACACGGTGGGACGGCCAGAGCGTCTTCGATCTCCAAGGAAGCTATGGCGATTACCTCCTCTCTAAGGTGAGCAAGGTATTCCCCTCACTTGGAGAAGAGCACTTGTAGATCATTGTCTAGGGACCCTCAAACTTTTTGAGACTCCATCGTGGACAACTTGACACCTAGCATCTATGATTCAACCACATAACACTTATGGGTAGCAAAAAAGGCTTGTGATGTCCGAAGGTCGACGAAAATTTCGTTCAAACAGTCCAGCTCCATCGAAGACAAAGAAAGCTCGCAGTCCAGGTGTTTCTAGAGGCACAGATGGACGGCGAAAGGCTCGTCGTTCGCCCAAAGGCTCTGGTGGTGTCGATCCATTTATGATGGCTGGAATAGTCACAGGCATTCTATTGATAATGGGAGCGTTGGTGCTTGTCGCAGGTCGAGGTAAGAGCGTCGAAGATGACCTTGTCGGTAAAAGCAAGGACAAGACCTCAAAAGGCAAAAAGTCGACGAAGAAGGGAAAATTCGTCACAGCGAAGGATCCAGAAGTAAAGAAACTCCTCAATTCCAAATTCGAGGATGTCTTTTCTAAGGAGCAGGAGAACGACCTCAAAGAGATGTTTATTGTGATGGCCAAGGTCGCCTCGGTGATGAAGAAGGAGTCGATACCTGCCCAAAAGAAGTATCTCGCGGCGTTGGAGATTCATGAGGACGAAGACTTGTTGAGACTTAGCGATCTCGTGGACAGGCAGGAGCAATCCCGGCAACGAGCGCTCATTCAGTCACTACGGAAGGCTGCTCGTCACTGTTTAAGTATCGCTGATCGTCACAACGCACGGTTGATAGAGGCTGTCAGAGAGTCGACCTTAAGCGAAAAAATGAAGACTGAAATTCTCAAGGACACCCGATCGGGGAAAAAAGACCCCATCATAGTGAAAGTGGAAGACGTTCTCGACCTTTGCGACGTGGAATTGAAGATTCTCACCCTCGTTCAAGACAATTTCGCGTCATTGTCAAAGACGGAGAAAAGCACCTCCTTTACGAATTCGGCGCTTAATCGCGAATACAAAAAGCTCCTCCGAAAACGAACCGAACAATTGGAAAAGACTGCAAATCACTGACGACTCCAGTGACTAACAAGTCAAAGAAGCGAGCTCTAAGCCGAGCTTCTCCCATAAACAACGAATCGAACTCCACTCAAATTGAAGAGACCAAGGGAAAGTCATGTCTGACGGCACACGAAAATTCAGGCCTAAGAGCAAATCGCGAAAAGGAGAGCGAATCTCAGAACCCATCGCTGAGCGCCCGCTTCAGAGACCGAGCGCACCCAGGTCCTCCAAGTCTGAGGGTCGACGCCGGCCGAGGCGCCGCGTTGCGAAGAAGCGGCTCGATCCAAGCATGGCCGTCTTTATCGTGCTTGTGCCCCTCACCATCGTCGGAGGGCTGATTATGGCTTTCGTAACAGGACGTGTAGAGGAGCGGGTTGAGGCGCGGGAAACGGCCCGTGAAACGAAGGAGTTGATTGAAAAAACTCCAGAGTTTAAGGAGGCCTTAAAGAACACTCCCGTGCCGACGCACATGACGAAGTCGCAAGGCAACGATATCAAGGAGATGTTTCGAATCACAAAGTTGGTGGCGGATGAGTCTCGCGTAGAAATGGATTCTCTCAACGCCGAGTATGACGAGAAATTGAGTGAACACGAGGAAAGAGAGTTATTGATTCCACAGGATATTCAAGACATTCGTGAACGCTCGCGTCAACGGAAGATCATTCTCGAGCTTAAAATTGCCACGCGAAATCTGTTGAAAGCCGCCCGAAGGAACCTTGACCGCTTCGCTCGAGAGATTGCAAAATCAACGATAAGCAATAAAACAAAGGCACAAATGGTTAAGACGCATCGCAAGCAAAGCGCGGCGATGGCTCACTCGATGCTTGGTGTCGTCGTGCAGATCTGCGAGCATGAATTGAAGATGTTGAAGTTTTTTGACGCCCATCTCGACTCAATGAAAGTCACCGATTCAGGCGGTGCCTCTTTCTCGAACTCCGCTGTCGACGCACAGTACAGTCGTTTGAAAGAGAAGCACAACAGCCTTCTCGTTGAATGTGAAGCCAAAGAGAAGGCTGGACAGTAAGGACTGGGACACTGAGGATGAGCCAGTCACTCGATAGTTTCGTAGGCTCCGTCTTCAGTGATCCGCAGCTGTCCTGTTTCGACGAGCTTGTCCCAGACTTCTTGTGGATAGCTGTCCGGCGGCGTGATCGCAGTGATGCCAGACGCCTTCCCCTCCGTTAAAGCGGCTCCTCCCAGTCGCGATTCGTCATCCAATCGGTAGAGTCGCAGGCGCTTGCGGAATGCGCGCATCGCATCTCGATACATCGCTCTCTCCTGGGCTTCCGGAGAATCGTCCGGGAAGCTCTTGGCGAGGTTTCGAAGGCGCTTGCCGGTGAGTGGATCGCACTCTGACAGCATGATGAGGTCTTTGTGATCGCTACGCGCCAACTTCTCGGCTTCTTCGAGCTTATCGAAGCTCCCCTCCGCCATAAAAAGCGCGCAACGGGCGACCTGACGATCAAATTTTTCGACGAGTTCTTCGACAACGCAGAGCGCGAGTTCTTGTTCGTCTTCATCTTCGAAATCGCGAGTGATACGATCTCGAATGTCTTTTGGCACCATGATTCAATCCCCTTTATGAGCTTCATATCTTACAAAGTTCTCGGAAGATGGAAGCCTCCCTTCCCCTTTCAATGCGCAAAGTTTCTCCCAGAGAATTTGCCCTGGCTCATCCCCGGTCCTCGAAGGAAGAAAGGGAAGTCAAGACTTCGAAAAGGGAAGCTCAAACGTTAACATCCGCCTTTCTCCAGGGCGCTGTATCACAACGAAGAGGGACAAGCACAATGAGAATCGAAATGATGGATGGTGTTGCGGTCATGCGCCTTGAGGGAGGCAAAGCCAATGCCATGAGCCCTGACTGGGTTGCCCAGGTCGCCGAGCTGGTCAAAGAGCTTGAGGCCTCCGACGCGTCCTCCGTTGTCATGACAGGCTATGACAAATATTTTAGCGCGGGGCTCGACCTGGTCACCCTCATGGGTATGGATCGAGACGCCCTCCGTCGCTTCATTGTGAGCTTTGGACATTTGACGCTCTCCGTGTTCCGATTGAACAGACCACTCATTGCGGCGGTCAACGGCCACGCTATTGCAGGGGGGTGCGTCCTTGCCCAGCAGGCCGACTATCGATTTATGGTGAATGGCAAAGCCAAGACAGGTCTCAGAGAGATCGCCTTAGGCGTCGGTCTGCCCATTGTTGTTGTAGAGACAGCGCGGCTGCGACTCAAACCCGAGGCGTTGATCCCAGTTTGCTATGAGGGAGGACTGTTCTCAGCGGCGCAGGCTTGTGCTCTTGGTCTTATGGATGAAGCGGTCGCCCCTGAAGACCTTGAAACAGCCGCACTTGAGAAGGCGCGGTCCCTAGGGTCTATGCCTGGACCTGCCTTCGCCCATATCAAGAATAGCTGGCGTCGTCCTGCCGTGGAAGCTATCGAGGCGAACTTGGCGACGGACACAGAGGCCTGGCTCGATACCTGGTATTCCGACGAAGCCCAAGGGTTGATCGGTGGCGCCATCGAGCAAATGGGAGGTCCCCGCAAAGGTGGGTAAGACATATCCTGAGATCGGTGAAGCCCAAAGGGCCTTTATCGAAAAGCAAAAGATGTTCTTCGTCGCGACGGCTCCCCTAACCGGGGAGGGTCATGTCAACTTGTCTCCAAAGGGACTCAATACTTTTCGGGTGATGGGTCCTCGGCAGGTGGCGTACCTCGATCTCATTGGGAGTGGTGTCGAGACCATTTCTCACATTCGAGAGAATGGTCGAATCACTCTCATGTTTTGCGCCTTTGAGGGTCCACCAAACATCCTGCGGCTCTATGGTCAGGGGCGGGTCATTGAGCCCGAAGACGATGAGTGGTCGTACTGGGTCGATCAATTCCCCGAGTTTCAAGGACGCCGATCAGTCATCGAAATCGAAGTCAGTCGGGTCGCTGATTCTTGCGGATATTCCATTCCTATGTTTTC
>JARGOJ010000230.1 GCA_029210225.1 Planctomycetota bacterium | reverse complement strand
GAGCAGACCATTCAAGTGCTCGCCCAAACGAGCGCGGCGACAATGGGCCGCCAAGCTCAAGGCGACCTGACTCCTCAAGCCTCCACCGACTTCTTGACGAATTCGCAAGTCTTGACCTTCAACTCAATGACAACGATGCAAAACTTTGACGTCACCATCGTCGACGACGCGGCCTTGCCGATTAACGAGCCCACCGAGTTCTTCGATGTGAATCTAAGCGCTCAAGGTCAATTGCCTCGCGGAGTCACGATTGGATTGGCGAAGGAAACAGGAACGATCGTTGACAATGACATTGTCACAGTCACCATTGCTCCTCCTGCCAACGCCATTATTGAAGGAAGCGACGGAGGATCGACGGTCGCAAACTTCGTCGTCACTCTCACGGGTCGTACGACTCAGACCATCGTGGTTGATTACATGGCTGAAACTGGGGGCGCAAACCCAGGCACACCGAACTTGGATTATGTGCCTGCGACGAACACCCTGACTCTTCAAGCCGATACAGTCAACGCGACGCGAACAGTCAACGCTCCGGTCAATATCGTGGCGGATACGATCAATGAGACGGATCAAACATTCCAGGTGCGTATCGCGCTCTCCGGAATTCTCTCTGGAGTTCAGCTTCCAACACCAGTCGCTCTCGGAACAATTATTGATGACGACGCCGTGACCATTCGAGTTGTGAATAACAACCCAGTGGTTCCTTCTGTCGATCAAGTTGCTGAGGCCAATGGCCCTGCTCAATTCCAGGTGATCGTTGTGGGAACAGATCCAGTCAACCCAGCGACCTTCACAGAGCAGACTTTCAGTGTCGACTTCACGACGGCTGATGGCACGGCTGTTCAACCAGGTGATTACACTGCGACGACTCAGACCGTCACTGTTTCAGGCCTCGCGACGAATGCTGTGGTCCTCGGGACGACAGCGGTTGCTGTCCCTGTCATAAGCGACACGATCAATGAGACCAACGAGAACTTCACAAGCGCGATCGGCAATCTTATGGGGTCGACCAACCTCGTGACGATTGACGGGGCTGCTGCTGGCACGACCGTGACAATCATTGACGACGACATTCTCGTGGTCAACTTAAGAACACGGGATGTCCTGACCAACGAAGGCGCCGATTCCTTCTTCGAGTTGTTTGTTGATACGAACAATCCTGCGAACACCGCGACGGGAACTGAGCAGAGCTTTACCTTTAGCTTTGTCACCATGCAAACAACTCCGATTCAAGCGGCTGACAATGTCGACTTCATGGCGATCAACGCACCAGTGACTGTCACGACAAACGCAATCAATCCGTTTGTCCTTGAGCAGACTTTGGGAACCCAGACTGTGAGCACCATCGACGAGCAGGCTGGACAGCAGATCAACGAACCGAACGAGGATTTCCTCGGGGTGGCCTCGAACCTTATGAACGCGAACAACGTTCAATTCACAGGTCAAGCTGTGTCGGTGACGACAAATCAAACGATCCTCGACAATGATGCGATTGTCTTCAACATTACCGCTGGGGCCCCTGTCACCGAGCTAGACGCGGGAGGAGCTCCTCTGAACGTGACCTTCAATGTTGGGATTACTGGTGGCTCGGATCTTACCGCGCAGACCTTCAATGTGCCTGTCCAGATAGGTCTCATGGGAGACACGGCGGTTGCTGGCGCTGATTACGACGCCGCTGCGGCGACGATCACACCAGACCTTATGTTCAACGGCGCGCCGGATGTTGTTCCGACCAACGTTGCGATTGTGGTGCCGATCCTCTTCGACGATATCAACGAAGCGACAGAGAGCTTCCGAGTTGCTCTTGGCACACCGACAAACATGCCGGTCAATGTCAGCATTGGAAATATGCCAACGGCGACTCAAGTGATCCTCGACGACGACGTCATTGTCTTTGACTTGGCGATAAGTCAGGCCAGCGCGAGTGAGGCTGTCACCAACCGGACCTTCGACTTGGTCTTGAACGCCGGCACCATGGCGACCGCGACGGCGCAGGCCTTCAACGTTGACCTCACTCCCCTCTCCGGAGTTGGAGCGAACCCAGCTATGGCGCCTGGAGATTTCAGCGCAACTCCTGACACAGAAATGTTCGACGGCACGACCAACCCCGATACGATCGCTGGACGCCAATTGAGCGTGACAGTGATCGACGACGGATTGAACGAGCAAGACGAAGACTTCCTCGCCATGATCAGCCTTCCTATGGCAGTGAACGGTGTTTCGATCAACGCTGCTGCGAACACGGCTACGGGAATCATTCTTGATAATGACGACATTGTCTTGAACTATGCTGCGGGAACGAATAACCAGACCATTCAAGAGCGAGGCAATGACGGCGCGCAAATGGCCAACTACGCCTTTAACTTCTCTGGCGCGACTATGTCTCAGCAAAGCATAGTGGTGAGTGTGACTGCGGTTGCCGGAATCACTCCGCCAAGCGCGACAGCCCCTGCCGGGGTTGCTGGAAACGACTACCAGTTTATCGATCCTGCCGGCGCGGGCCAAAACGTGACGGATGCGATCGACGATATCAGCGGCGACGAGAACCCTGAGAGCTATCGCTTGACGACAGCTGTAACAGGCCGCGGAGTTTCGGTTGCAACAGCGGACCAAAACCTCGACGGAAACGTTCGGGATGTGCCATTGTTGAACCTCAATGGCGCTGGAATTCTTGCGGTCACACCGTTTGGAGCCTCTTTTAACACAAGCACAACGCCACTTCGAATCGCGCCGAACGCTCTTGTTGTGAATAACGGCCAGGACACGTCAGCGGCCCTTCTTACTGTTGATCTCATGGGTAGTAACACCTTGCCGGGCGACGAAATCAGTGTTTTGCCAGGGAATCTAATCCTTGTGTCAGGCAGCGACATCTTCTTCGACGGATCACCGATCGCCACGACCGTGACGAACCCCGCCACTGTTACAACGGCTGGTGGATCGGCCCAGCTGCAATTGGCTATGTTGAACAACATTAGTCAGGCTGCGACACAGGCGCTTATCCGTCAGATTGGCTTCCGAGATAACAACGCTGGCGGCGGTGGTCGGAGCGTGACGGCAACCTTCACATTCAACACCGGTGGCGGCCAGGCCACTGAGGCTCGCGACGCTCGCGTCACGATCAACGGTGCCTTCAACTTCAGCCGTTTGATTGTTGGTAGCGGCAACGCGGCTCAAGGTGGAACCGGATCTGTTCCTGTCAGCCTATCGGCGATCGCTGGAGACGCACCAGTCGGGGCACAGATGACGATTACTTATCCAACGGATGGTGGAAACATCAGCGCAAGCAGCGTGACTATCGACCCTGCTATTGGCACGGATCACATAGTGAGCGCCTTTAATGTTTCAACACCAGGAGTTGTTACTTTCCAGATTATCAGTGGCAGCAACACGGTCTTGCCGTCAACTCGGATTGCGAATATCAACTTCAGCAATGCTGCTGGAACAACCCTTGCGGCGAATCCGCTTCAAGTGACCGCTGCGACCCTCGCTGACGCTGCGGCCGCTCCAATCCCTGTGGTTGGCGTGGACGGAACCTTGAACATTGTCCCTGTCATTGTTTTGACCGGTGGCACTGTGACAGGAGATGTCTCAACCACGGTGGCCCTTCCTGTGGATATCACCAGTCCTATGGGATCGACTCCAGTTGCTATCCAAGTTGACATTCTCTTCAACGCTGGAAATATCGCCCTGAATGCAGCGCCGACTGTGGGTGTCGATATTATTGCCGGGGCTTCTGCCACAAACGCTGGAGCCATTATTGGAGTCAGTAACATTGCGGGTGGAATTCGAGTCGTTGTGGCGAGCTTGTCTAATCAGACATTGGAGACTGGCCGCCTCTTCGATATCAACTTCCAAATCAACGCTGGCGCAGGTGGAACTTCGAATACTGTCACCCTGACCAATGTGGTTGTGAGTGACTCGAACCTCAACACCTTGCCGAATCAACCGATTAATGGAACTGTCAATGTCAATTAATTCAAGACTCTCGAAATAGTTGACCCATGATTTGGGTTTTTCCTTGAAATGAGACAGCAAATCATACAACTTGAACAAAAAGAACTGGATTCTCGAAGGGATCAATCAACAATGAGCAAAACTCTAAAATCGACTCTTTATCTTGGTGTTCTCATTGTGGCCTTTGGTTGCAGCAATGGAAGCTCAGGGGGCAACGCTCCGGCCAACGCTCCGGCACCTGCAGCGCCAACGAACAATGGCACGGCCAACCTCGCCGTTGAGTCTGTCACAAATAACGGACAGGTGACGGTTCCTATCAAGTTGACTTCGACGAACAATCCAGCAGGAGTTCAATTCGATCTTCGCTTTGATAGTTCAAAGTTGACCTTTGATCGCTTAACGGCAGGTCCAGCAGCGACCGCCGCCGTTAAAACTGTGACACAGCGCGTCCAGCCTAATGGCGACATTCGCGTTCTTATTATCGGTATGAATCAGAATACGATCGCTGATGGCACTGTTGCTGAGGCTGTTTTCACAACGACGGGCAACAGCGGCGACACAGCGGCGGTTGAGCTTATCGACGTCAAGGCTTCGGATCCAGCGGCGAAAGAAGTCGCCTCTAGTAAAACAGACGGCACCGTCACTATTCAATAAGAGCGCCTCTCAATAAATCTTCCAATTGTAAGGGGTGCTCTTGAGCATCCCTTTTTTTTGACCAAAAACGAGCTGGGCCCCTTTTGGGGAGTCAGTCTAACTATTCGCACTCGGCCCATACTGAAAGATCAAGCAAGGATTCCCAGCTATGAAACACTGCATGCTGCTAGGCGCCCTCACGCTGTCACTATTCCTAGCAAGCCCAGCCCAGGCCCAAAGCCTGCTTGTCCCAGGAGACATGAACGCGGACAACGATGTCGACTTGTTTGACACCATCGCGGTGATCAATGTGGTCCTGGGAACAAGTCCCCGGGTCAATGACGCCGACGTCAACCAGGACACTGATGTCGATATTCGCGATGTGATTCTCTGCGCCAATATTGCCGTCGGCAATCCCGCTGTGGCTCACTCTGATCCTTTGATTATTCCTGATACAGTCAATCAAACGATTACGATTCGAGGAGGCAACTTCGATCCTGTGCCGGCCAATAATGTGGTTGTGATTAATGGCGTCACACAACAAGTCGACTCGGTGATTAGTATCAACCGCCGAGTGGTTGGCTTGGTCGTGAATGTGCAAGTAGGCACGGCGACCTCCGGTGTTATGGTCACCAGTGGAGGCATCACAGCGGTGAGTAATCCTCCCCTCACAGTCGGAGGCGCGGCATTCTCGATTAATGACGTCACGGTTGATGAATCGGCTGGCACAGCGACTTTAACCTTGGATAGTGGCTTTGGTCGGCTAAGGCCCCCTGCAAACTTCCGAGTGACGGTCAACACTATGGATGGCAGCGCTCTCTCAACGGGTGTTGGGGTTGGCGGCAGTGATTACACCGCGATTAGCAGCCAGCAAGTGACCTTCGGACAAGGAAGCACTGCTCAAGTCATGATCACGATCAATGACGACATGATCAATGAAGGCACCGAACAGTTCAGTTTAGTGCTGAGTAATCCAGAGGTTGATACCGGTGGTGGCTTTGCCTCCGACACGAACTCAACGATTCTCGATAGCACGGGCATTGTCACGATTACCGACAATGACGACTCTAATATCAGCATTGACGATGTCTCCGTCACCGAGGGCGATACAGGAACAACAAGCTTAGACTTCACGATCAGTGTTGATACAGCCGCTTCCGCGGATATACGCGTTATGGCGAGCACCATGGACGGGACTGCGACCACGGCTGGCAGTGACTATATAGCAAGGTCTGAAACGGTCATGATACCAGCAGGCATGACAAGCGTGAGCTTCATGGTCACCGTCAATGTAGATCTGGCCCTCGAAGCTGATGAAACAGTCTTCGTGAACTTGACAAGCCCAAGTGGTGGTCTAGGAGGTCAGCCCACGACAGCGATCCTAGATGCTCAGGGAGTCGGAACGATCACAAATGACGACGTTCAGCTTTTGGGTCCGAAAACTGATTTGACAGCCGGCGCTGGAGCCCGTTCGGTCATCAGCGCCGATTTTAATGGAGATGGCAACTTCGATCTGGCCACTGCCAATGAAGGAGACAACAGCATCTCTGTCTTACTCGGAAATGGGGACGGCACTTTTGGAGCGAAGACCGATTTCACTGTGTTAAATGCCCCACAAGAAATTGCAGTCGCCGACTTCGATGAAGACGGCAAGCTTGACTTCGTCACAGCAAACCTCAATGCCAACACCGTCTCTGTCTTGCTTGGAAACGGGGACGGCACTTTCAACAGGCCGACCGATTTCTCGACCGGGGACGGCCCCCAATCCGTGACAGTCACTGACTTAGATAAGGATGGTGACCTTGACCTCTTGACCGCAAACGCCAACGCCAGCACGGTCTCTGTCTTGCTCGGGAACGGGGACGGCACTTTTGGAGCGAACAACGATTTCATGGCGGGCGCTGGGGCTGTTGCGGTGAGAACAGCTGATTTCAATAAGGATGGGAATATCGATCTCGCCGTTGCAAACCCGCGCTCTGACAATCTTTCGATTCTCCTGGGAAATGGAGATGGAACTTTTGGCGCGAAAGTCGATTACTCAACGGGGACGTCCCCACGAGCTGTGGCCCTTGCCGATTTAAATGGCGATGGCAACATTGACCTCGTGACCGCGAACGCGGACTCCAACAACACTTCTGTCTTACTCGGAAATGGAGATGGTACCTTCAACGCGAAAACTGATTTCGCCGCGGGCAGTGGCGCTCGATCAGTGGCAATCGCTGACATAAACAACGATGGCAAGCTCGATCTCGCCGTTGCCAACATTACTGCCAATACCATTTCTGTCTTACTCGGAAATGGGAATGGCACCTTTGGATCGAATACGGATTCACCAACTGATACTGGACCATTTTCAATAGCTGCCAGTGACCTCAATGGCGACGGGAATCTCGACATCTTCACTGCAAACATCAGCGCTGGGAGCGTCTCCGTCTTTCTACAATTCCCTCAAGCTAGCTCAGGTACTTTTGGGGCAGCAAGCACTTTCTCGGTCGGCGCAATCCCACGTGGTTTGACAAGCGCGGACTTAAACTGCGATGGAATCTTTGACATCGTTGCTGCCAATCAAGGCTCTAGCAACCTTTCGGTTCGCCTCGGTACAGGGAATGGGTCTTTTGGGAACGAAGCTGTTTTTGCGACAGGAAATGGCCCTCGATCAGTCGAATCGGCCGATGTCAATGGCGACGGTAACCCCGACCTTATCACTCCCGATGAGCTTGGTGACACCGTATCCATCTTGCTGGGAAATGGCGACGGCACATTCAACGCCGCGATGAGTTTCACCACGGGAGAATCACCACGGGCCGTTGCGATTGCGGATCTCGACTGTGATGGACGGCTTGATCTCATCACCGCAAACTCCGTTGACGCGAACGTTTCAGTCTTGTTAGGAAATGGAGATGGAACCTTCAACACCAAGACTGATTTCCCAGCGGATGCGGGCGCTCGATCGGTCACGATTGCTGACTTCGATAAAGACGGGAACCTCGACCTCGCGACCGCGAATCTAAATGCCAATAGCGTTTCCGTTTTGCTAGGAAATGGAGACGGCACCTTCCAGACCAAAACTGATCTAGCTGCAGGTGGCATGACCATTTCGGTGGTCAGCGTAGACCTCAACAAGGACGGTAACCTTGATCTTGCCGCTGCAAACGTAGCATCTGACGACATCTCTGTCTTCCTCGGAGTTGGAGACGGCACCTTTGGAAACTCAAGCACTGTTAGCACTGGAGACGGTCCACGGGTCCTTATATCCGTTGACTTCAATAGCGATGGCAACCTCGATCTCGCGACTGCCAATTCTAATTCCGGCAATGTTTCTGTTCTGCTTGGAAACGGGGATGGCACTTTTAACGCGAAGACTGATTTCGCCTCCGGCTCTCAGACATTCTCAGTTGTCAGTCGCGATTTCAACAGGGATGGCAAGCCCGACCTGGCAACTGTGAACGCTGGAAACAACACTGTCTCAGTCTTGCTTGGTAATCCCTGAATAGAATGAGGCACTTCTTCATGAGCGAGGAGTGCGAAGGGTAGAAGTCAAGAGCTACGAAAGAGCAGCGCCGAGATTGGGTGCTGCTCTTTTGCTATTTGGCCCTGAACAGATGACGGACAATCCGCAATTCAGAAAGGTCTCCATTCATGACCTGCGAAGAACAAATCCAGTTCCTTACAAAACACGGCGCCAGCCAGACCGGGCACTCCGACCGGCACTTGCTTACTCACCTGCAAGGCACCCAGCGAATACTAAAAGAATGGGGCGCGAGACCGGCAGTCTGTACAGCGGGGTTGTTTCACTCCGTCTATGGAACCGAGAGCTTTCAAACAGTCACTATTCCCCTCGATCTGCGGCCAAAGGTCATTGAATTGATCGGTCCCGAAGCAGAGGCCCTTGCCTATATTTTTGGCGCACGGGAGAATTCAAGCTTCAAAGCCAACAAGGGCAAACAAAGTCATTTTTCATTGCGAGATCGCTTTAGCGGCGACGAGATCACAATCGACAAACAAACTTGGAGCGACCTCTGTGAATTGTTTTTGGCCAATGCTCTCGAACAGATTGAAGCCATTGAACTTCCTCGACGAGTTCAATTCTTTGAAAACTATGAATGGGTGACGACTTATGCGAGCGGCGCCGCCACAAACGCGTTTCTAAAGCGGAAAGAACAAGATTCAAAATGATAGCTCTGCCAAGATTTGATGTATTGACGCTTGCCCTCTCAACGATCTATCAATGCGACCTGAATTGACTCCCGCGCCATTCTTGCGCTCAAAACCCGATCAAAAGATTGAAGCTTCCGATATTGCTTGCTTGATGACTGAATAGAGATGACTCAAACTTTAATCGAGGAAAGCTTAGGGATCCCAAGCGAGCTTTGATAGCTGTGGCGTTACGCCATGCACGCAGACTTTCTCCCACATCAAATGAAGCAGATTCATAAAGAGGTTCGATGTTGGGGCTCTTGCATGAACCTCTCCTGCCAAGCAAGTCGTGACGATCCCTAAGCGGTCTTCCTCGGCGATCATTCGTCGATAAACAACGAGGACCCGACGCTTATCCGGGGGCCCTCTTCTTCATTAGAAATCACTTCGACTTCGTGGCCGATTCATTGAGCCGTTCGACGAAGCTGTCGAGGTCCTTGTTTTCGAGCTTCTTCTTACTCACTAAGATATAAAGGCCGCAATTTTTCCGGACTTTTTCTACTTTTGAGCCTTCAAGAACAGGCAGTGGTGTATAGCCGTTCAACTTGAATGGCTTCTCTAATTCAATATCTTTAAATTGGCCCGTTCCAGGGTAGTCACTGGCCCAAGATTGGGCCGTCGAGAAGAGACTAAAGCTACTTTGCTTTACGTATCCACTGACATAAAAGGGCCTCTTTTCATCGAGAACCCTAATGACTTCTACAGGAACATTTTCGTGTTTCACGTGGATTTTCGGAGCCACGGAAAAAGTATAGACCGCGCAATTGAAAGGCGCGAGGATGGTCATTTTGTTGAGTTTCTTTTGACTGTCTTTTTCAAAGGAGACAGAGACCTTAGTGACCATGACATTGCTATTAAAAACAATGAGACCCAACAAGGAAAGAGTTATGGCGACAAGAATCACTAGAGAAGCAGCTGATCGTTTTCCTGTTTTCTCATGGGGCTCGTCGGTCATAGCAAGGTCTCCGGGTTAGAACGAAACAAATGTTGCGAAAGCATCGCTTCACTATCATAGCGAAGCTCCGCCACCAAGCTTGAAATAGCACCGACTTAAAACCATAAGTCAGCTGCAACGGGCTCTCACAGTGAATACGACTCTTTAGGCTTAGCGTTACTCCCACTGATCACGCATCGATAAATCCATGTGTGCCTCGTCTGGATTTTCTGAAAATTAAAAATATTGTTCTGACAAATGGGTTTACCCAGCCCAAACTGTTAGGCATGGGTTTGGGCCATCACAAAAACAAACGTCGTTCAATCCGCCTTCCTGGCTATGATTGCAGCTCTTCCGGAGCCTACTTCGTCACCATTTGCAATCAAAACCGAATCCCCCTTTTTGGAGAGGTACACGAGGGTCTCATGAATCTCAATTCGGCAGGCCATATGCTCATGAAGATATATCTCGAAATAGAGTCAATGTTCCCTAGGGTTAAAACAGATCAAGTCGTAGTTATGCCCTATCACATCCATTTCATTCTTTTCTTCACCAAGAATGAGGAGTCTTCTCAAACGAACAGACAAGCAACTCTATCCACCGTTGTACAATGGTTTAAAACAGTGACAACGAACAATTACATTCGAGGGGTCCAACAAAATGACTGGCCCCCTTTTCCGAGGCGACTCTGGCAAAGAAATTATTACGAACACATCATTCGCAATCAATCGACCTTAGATCAAATACGCCAGTACATTGTCGACAACCCTGTGAATTGGACGTCCGAACAGAGTAGGTGGGCAGACACAGGGTCTGCCCCTACATGGCCATTCATATGACCCAGAGCCCACAGCAACGCGCAAAAAATGTAGGGGCAAACCCTGTGTTT
>JARGOJ010001325.1 GCA_029210225.1 Planctomycetota bacterium | reverse complement strand
TTTTGGGACAGTAGACTTCTTTTCTTTTCCTGTCCAGCCTATGATTGCCATTCCACACCACCTAATAACGATCGAAGGTCTCGATATGGACCTAAGGCAACTCACAGTTCCTATTGAGATCCCAAACATCTCTGGCCTCCAGGCTGAAACAAGTCGCCCAACCTGGTCGGTGATGATCCCGACTTACCGTCGGCCAGAAACTCTGAAGAAAACACTGCAAAGCATTCTCTCTCAAGATTTCGGTCCCGAGCTTATGCAGATACAGGTCTTAGAGAACCCTTCGGAGGAAAAGCCCGCTGAAGAGTTGGTGAAAGAATGGGGGCAGGATCGAGTCGAATATGTCCGTCATAAAGACAATCTTGGAATGGTTGGAAATTGGAATGTTTGTATTGAGAAGGCCAGAGGAGAGTGGGTTCATATCCTCCATGATGACGACCTCGTCGCCCCAGGATACTACAGCGCCCTCAGTGAATTTGTCGGACAAAACCCTGAAGTATCTATGATTGCAAGCCGGGCGATTGGCATTGACAAGACGGATCAATGGCTCAAGATCCTCTTCTCCCCCCCGAGTATGAATGGGCCGGGCATTTACAAAGACGCTGCGACAGAACTCTGTGAAAACTGCTGGATTGTTTGCCCAAGCGCCCTCGTCAAACGATCTGTTTATGAGGATCTTGGCGGGTTTTCTCCGAGTTATCAATGCTCCGCTGATTGGGATATGTGGCTCAGGATTGCCCAGCGCTATTCCATAGGAATGATTTGGCACCCTTACCTTCACTATCGCATTCATGAAGAAGCGATGACTGGAGAAGTGGTGAGAAACGGGCGATTGTTCGAGGAAGCTTACTCTATCATTCGTCGCCATAGCAGTAGCTTAGAAGCAGACCTGGGAGAGAGAGCAAAACGTCGCGGCTTTGAACACTTCGCGAAGCTCGCCGGGCATCACAGCCGACTCTTTCAGAAGGAAAGGGACTGGAGCAAAGCCGCGCTTTTAGCCGACTATCAGTATCTATTCCAGGGGACGCTCAAGAACTATTGGCACTGGCTTCGAATGACGATCCGAGCCCGATTATAGGAAAGATGCTGGCTCGTCCTCGAAGCCCGAGGTCTCCAATTCTAATAACTCAAAATCTTCGATGGTCTTACAGGACATCACCCGCCCGGTGATGCCAAATGAAAAACCTGAGCGAATCAGGGCGTTGTAATCGCGCTTCTTTAGCTTCCAGTCTCGGGGTCCTTCACGGAAAGGTCCCAAGCGACGTCGGCGGACATAGGCGCAGGCTCGTTGGATCTCAGCTTCAGCGCTCTCCCCGGCGATTCCTTCCAAGGCCTTCTCAATGGCATTCCGACCAAACTGACTCTGGTAGAGCTTGGTCTTAATCTTCACTTTGGAGAAGCCCTGATTGTGATGTGCTTTGGCCTGAAGTGTTGCGAAGCGCTCTTCGTCAATGAGGCCAATGTCGAGCACGTGGTCGAGGATTTGGCTGATCTTGGCTTCGTAGTCGTTCCATTCGCCGCCGTGTTCGTTATAGGCTTTGCGGGTTTTACGACGGAGCACCGTTCGAGTTCGCTCGATGCTTGAGGAATACCGGGCTAAATAGTGATAGGCCTGCTCTCGGAGGTAATCGATGGTGATTTCCGGCACGGGGCGCTTCCTCTTCGGCTTGCCCTTAGAGAACTGTTGGCGTTTTTGAAACATCATGCACCCTTTCCAAACGATCATGAACCGTTTACAAGGATACCAAACAAATACCTACAATCCAGAAACTTATCTTTCCAGGCCCAGAGAATTTTGACGCTTAGGAGTCAACGCTCTCTAAAAACGCGGTCAAGCGGCTTTGCAATCGCTCCGATTCATCGGCGAGGGGCTCCCGGAGCCACTCCATACCCACAAAGCACTCGCCGTTCTCGAAGCGGCGAATCTCAAAGTTCGTCACAACGTCTTCGCGAATCCTCGGGCTCAGAACGCGTCAGGTAAATCGCGGCTTCCAGTATGGCGCCG
>JARGOJ010001324.1 GCA_029210225.1 Planctomycetota bacterium | reverse complement strand
GGAAAAGAATCACAAGCTTTGACCTTTATGAAGATCAACCTCGCCTCATGACTCTCCTCTTCCCAAATCTAAGAGTGTCAAAAAACATGAGCCTGAAATTTGTCCTCGTTGGCTTTAATATCAAGAGGGTCGCGAAGCCCAACGACGGCGCTCCAGAGCTGCTCATCGATTATTTGAAGTTGGCCCCAATCCAACGAAGAAACCGCTAAGGGCTGCCCCTACTCAGAGACTTGAGGATACTGAGGAGGACGTCGTCTTAGGGAAGATTTTTTGGGCTTGGGAGCGCGCTTGACAATCCAATCGTAGCGCAGTTTTTTCCACTGCGGTAATTCGCTGTCAAAGCCCGCTTCACCGAAGAGTATTTTGTGGCTTGGGTAGATGGCGATGCAATGATTTTCGAGGCGAATGACGTGGTGCAGGATGTTGTCTTCCGGCCAATCCACAGTCAATAAATACTGACCTCGCATCTTCTCCAAGCGCTCAGCCTTGCTCGGGTGCAAGGTCAATTTCATACTCTTGAGGGCCTCTAGGGCAAAGACGGCGATATCTTCTCCGAGGCAATTCTCATAAGCCAAATCGCTGAGGGGGAACTCGGGAGCATCTTCACGGAAGGCAATGGCTGTGGGGGGAATGTAGTGAAAGAGACCGCCGTTCTCCTCCACGAGGACATCGAAGGTGAGAACCTCGTTCTTATAGCTCGACACTCCAATGATTTGAATCGCGACGAATTCTCCGTGGCCCGCCTTGCGGTTGTAGAGATACTCTTTACGAAGCAGGGCGTGTATTGGTTCAGGAACGCTGGCGTGAATGTAAGCCACGGTGAAAGGCCTTTTTTCCTCAACAGGGGTTGTTGGCGGGGAGCCAGACCTTCTTCTCTCGGTCCCACTCGGTGACAATCGCATAGACGATATGGCCGTTGGGAATCCAGCGGGCGCTGGTCTCTCGAAGAATCAATCCGACGCCTTCTTTGACGCTCTCATCTTCGTATGTGACCTCAATCGACTTCACCTCATAGCGATCTTCGAGGAAAGGGCGCAGGGTGATATAGCGCTCCATGTGCCAGCCCGCTTCGGTGATAGGGCCGCAGTCACCCTCTGTGAGCGCATCATTGAAGCGAATGCGGCTCGATGGTAAGCACTCAAACTCCCAGCCAAACTCCCAGCAGACGCGCTCTTCGAGATACTGCTGATACCAACGAAAGCCGAGGTGCTTGTTTTTGCGCAGGGTGCCTGAGCAAAAAGGAGGGTTGTGGTCGATCCAAGCGGCCGATTTCATAGCGCGCATTTCCTGGCGCCGAGAGAAGAAATTGGCGTGGTCGCCACAGTCCGCCATGGGGACCTTGCGAGTCTGCATTTTCGTCGGAGTGAAGAAGGGCTCGTCTTTATCTAAGAGCTTTTCGAGGGTTCCGTTATCGACGATGTCAGTCATGGCAAGACTCCGATTTTAAGATTTTGTCTTTCAATGAAAGATCCAGGCGCAGCCAATCCTCTCGAATATCACTGTCAACCTTGTGATCTTCCAAGGTCTCTTTGAGTATTTGGTGACGCCGATTAAATTGCCCCTCAAATATGTTCAATGGAAGATGAACTTTGCGCAATGACAATCCCTTGTATGAATTTGGACCACCAAACATCACAGTCATGAATCCGATTTGTTTATCGATCAATTCTTGCTTATCAAAAGGCGCAAAAAAGAAACCGATCATGATGTCAGAAAAGAGCCGGTCGTAGAAATCTTTCATAAGAACGGGCATCAAGTCTTTAATGCGTGGGTAAAACCCTTTCGCCATGACCTTTCGAGGATTAAAAATGGGTAGCACAGGGGGCTCGCTTTATGGCTTGTTTTGAACAGCTTCAACAGGACCTTTGAGGCGACGCATGTTGGGCTTTTTAAAACGCTGTTTGAAGTAATCAATCGTCATTTTACGCAGCAACGGGAGGAATAAAATAGCGGTGTAATGTCCGGTTGGAATCAACACTGTTTCAGGTTTCCCCAGGGCATT
>JARGOJ010001323.1 GCA_029210225.1 Planctomycetota bacterium | reverse complement strand
ATGCAACACGAACCATAATTAATATTCGGCCCAAAGTTGAAAAGGCCATCCCAGCTCTCATTTTGTTATTAAAAGATAAAGTGACAAAAGTTCGTCTAGCAGCGGCTACAGCCCTTGGCGAAATGGGGCCTAAGGCAGAAAAAGCCATTCCAGCTCTCTCGGAAATGTTGCAAAGCCAAAATAAAGACATTCAGATAACAGGAGCCTTTAGCTTGGGGCTCATTGGACCTAAAGCAAAAACTGCCATTCCAGCCCTTCTACTGGCACTGAAAGATAAAGAACAAACTGTTCGAATCTCCACCTGCAATGCCTTAGGGAAGATTGGACCGAACGCAAAAAGGGCTCTTCCAGGGCTTTTGCTAGCGTTAAAAGACAAGGAAAGGGAAGTTCGTGCGAGCGCAGCTCTCGCAATATGGTGCATGGGCTCGAACAATGAGCCCGCTATTCCAGCCCTCATCGATGCCTTAGAGGATAAGGCGAGTAATGTTCGTAGCTATGCTGGAGCGGCCTTGGGAATTATAGGACCTAAAGCCATTCCAGGGCTTTTAAAGGCGCTAAGAAACAAAGAGGAATATGTACGACTGGAGGCAGCGGTTGCTCTGGGATACATTGGCAGAATAGGACAGAAATCACGAAAAGTGATACCCGGTCTTCTTCTGGCTTTGAAAGACGAGAAGACTGTCGTTCGTGAGAAAGCGGCGAATGCCCTCGGAGCAATGGGACCGACAGCTGAAGAGTCTGCCCCATCCCTTGTGACGGCCTTGCAAGATAAGGACAGATACGTACGTCTGGAGGCCGCAAAGGCCTTGGGAAGTATCGGAGTGAATTCCGAAATTGTTTTAAACGCCCTCACTAAGCTCTTGGATGACAAAGAGGCGCACGTTGTCAAAAGCGCAAAAGAATCCCTTGCAAGGCTCAAAACAGGAATCCAAAAACGATAACAGTGAGCGAATGTTTGTTTGGTATGCCCAGAGGATCTGGTGAAAAAACGACGGCCAGTCAACACGCCGAGGACTCACAACTCTCTAGGGTGACGAGTTCTTTTCATCCACTGAGGCACCTCAAGCAGACCAATCAAATACTCATTTACCGGGTGCCTTCCTTACTTTTCGCGGGAGCAACTTTACCACTTCTTTGAACTCAACCACTCCCCTCGAAGTCACCGCCTTGTTCGCGGAATCTCCAAGAAACTTGACCTGGCCCTTTAAGTCGAATTTTCTTAGTTGGCAAGTCGAAGTCTCAACGTCGACAGTCCCTTTCAACAGCAGTCTCGTCGTCTCTTCTTCCTTCGTCAAACTGACAAAGGTGATATCAGCAGCAAAGCGCGCAAGACCTTTGTCGTCGACGGATTTCAATGTGAGAATCATAGTCTTAACCTTGAAAGCTGCGGGGTCGGGATCGTCATCGTGGAACATTTCATTGGCAATTTTCGCGTCGACATTGAAGGCCTTGCCAACAATAGCTTGGCCTTTGTTAAGCGCGCTGAAAAACGACGTTTCAAAGTCGTAGAAGTCCCCGGTGAACTTCTCCAAAGTGAATAACTTCAATTCTTCAGAGACCTCTTTGCCCTTCTCATCCCGAACAGAGATCCCTTTTGCTTTCTTCTCAATGACGAGAGTCTTTCCCGCAACCAGGCTTTTCTTTGTTTTTGCTTCGCCGCGATTCTCAGTCTTACTGTGCTTGAGGCAATGAGTCCGAAGCTTAGTCACATGATCCTTGTTTCGAGCAAGGACTTCAGTATTTCGTGTCATGTATTCCAGTGATTTAAGATAAACCTCGTCGACTTCACCGTCGTCCGTGTTCTGCGTGGAGCTCATGACTAATTTGGTAAAGGTTTGGCGCTTGAAACGATCTCCTGTTTGCCGCAACTTCTTCTTAAACGTCACCGTGACTGGCTTCTCATCCTGAGCAGAGACTTGGAGGGCCGCGAGGCATAGAGGGATGGCCAGGAATAGGCTTCGTCGAATCATCATGAGTCACTCCAAAAAGGTCGTTGTCGGTTCTAG
>JARGOJ010000229.1 GCA_029210225.1 Planctomycetota bacterium | reverse complement strand
ACAGAGAAAGAGCCCGGCCCCCGCTTCGCCGTTCAAGAAGCGCTGACCGCTCTCCTGCCTTTGAAAGAACGCATCCTCTTTCTCTGTGAATGCTTGAAGTTGAAGGATGGCCGCTTCGTGATTCAAGCCGCGAAGACTCTCGGGGCCCTTGGTCCCAAGGCCAAATCGGCGACCGACGCCCTCGCCGAAGCGAGCCTTTTCGACGACAAGAAGGTCGCGGCTGCCGCTGAACAAGCCTTGGAACAAGTGCTCGAAAGCGAAGAGCCCGAGAAGACTCCAGAGACGGTCAATCCTAAAACGAAGCCTGGGAAAGCCCCAAAGAAAGCGGAGAAAACGCCAGGAGAGAAATCAAAGCCCGGACAATGATCTGGGATTTGTGAACCCCATTTACAAATCCCTTGGAGATTTGCTTGCCATTTGGTCAATCAAGCCATAGCTTGGCTCGCTTGACCCATGTTGTGAAGATCCTACAACCGCGCCCAGGATCCCCGATTTATTGATAAAGAGAGAGGTTTCCCATGCTGATTAAAAAGAGTTTGTTGGCCCTAACCGCCATCTTTGCTCTCGCCACCCCCGCCCTCGCGCAGGACACCTGGCTTGACGAGTATATTAAGCGCCCCGAGCCCAAGGCCGGGTGGACCGTCAAGTCTCATGAGAAGGAAGGCGACCTCGACATCGTCTGTCTCGATATGACCTCTCAGGTCTGGCGAAACATTACCTGGAAGCATCGCGTTTGGATCTATCGCAGCAAGAAGACGTCCTCCGACACCTCTCTGCTCATTATCACTGGGGGCCGGGCACGACGCGAACGTGGCCTCGGAGCAGACCTCGTGGCCGCCAGCGGCGGGACAGTCGCCATCTTGGACAGCATCCCGAACCAACCACTATTCGGTGGTCTCCGAGAAGATGCTCTCATCGCCCACACGTTTCTTCAGTACATTAAAACCGGAGAGCGCGATTGGCCTGTCTTACTGCCAATGACGAAGTCCGCGGTCAAGGCTATGGATGCCATCGAGGAGTTCACGAAGAAGACTTGGCCAAAAGCCCCTGTGAAGCGTTTCGTGCCCCTTGGAGGCTCAAAGCGTGGCTGGACCACTTGGTTGACGGGCATCGCTGATAAGCGCGTGGCTGGCATCGTTCCTATCGTCTACGACAACTTAAACGTCGGCAAGCAGATGAAGCATCAGCTCGACACTTGGGGCAAGTACAGCCCTCAGATTGATGACTACACGAAGCGCGGACTCCAGGCCTTGTTCAACACCAAGCGCGGCCAAGAGCTCGGCAAGCTCATTGATCCTTACAACTACCGTGACCGCATCAAGAACTTGCCCAAGCTGATCATTAACGCCACCAACGACGCATACTGGACCTTGGACGCCCTCAACCTCTATTGGAAGGACATGGGGAACAACAAGAACGTCCTCTACGTGCCAAACCAAGGTCATGGAATCCGAGATATCGAGCGCATCGTCGCGACAGCCGGCGCCTTTGCCCGTCGCGTCTCTCAAAAGAAGACCCTGCCTCACCTCGACTGGGATCATACGATCACCGCCAAGCGGACGAGCATTAAGGTCGACACCAAAGAGAAGCCCCTCGAAGTGCGGGTATGGGTCGCGCTCTCTGACACGAAAGACTTCCGCAAATCGCGGTGGCGCATGAACATCCTTGAAGTCGAGAAAGATGGGAGCTACAAGACCTTCTATGAGACTCCCGACAAAGGTTACAAAGCCTTCTTTGTTGAGGTCAAATATGGTCCGGAGAAGCAAGCTTTCACCGTATCAACCAACATTCAAATCATCGGACGCGGGCTCAACAAAAAGAAGAAAGCTCGCCTTTACTAAAGAGGCAGGTCCCTCTAGAGATTTCGAGGATGGCTGGGAGAGTCGCGTCGCTTTTGCAGGGAGAGGCGACTTCTCCAAGGGTCTTTTCCTCACTCCCGACAGATCCTTCGCGTCATTCCCATGGTCAAAAATTGTCCCGGAAAGCTCGTAAAGGCATGGACGGAATCCCGCTCATGAGCGACCATAGAAGGCATGTTAGTACCTTCCGATATTATCGCCGCCAAACTCATCGGCCAGATGTCCTCCATTCCCATCAAAGAGATAAGGAAGACCCTGATCGAAGCTGATGAGGCTCCCGATTCCTCGATGGACCTCATCGCACGGCTCACTGAGAAGTCCTTTCTCTCGTCTGCTGAAGGCAGCAAGCTGAGACGTTACGTCGCTCACTTTGAACACGTGCGCTACGAGGCTATGTATCTCAAGCGCCTCAGCAAAGTTATCAACGTCCCCAAGAACAGCATGTTCGAGCTTATGGCTCACCTTGAGAGCAACAGCTACCGCCGACGAGTCGGGCCCATCCTCGTCGAACTCGGTTGGGTCAATATTGAACAAGCCCAGCAAATTGAATCTCAAACCCGCCGTCGTCTCCTCAAAGAAGATCTCAAGGTCCTTGAGCGCTATCGGGGTGAGAAGTTTAAAGGCGTCGCGAAGCCTCTCATCAATCAAGAAAAGGTTGATGACCGCGTCTTTCGAGTCTCCGTCCTCTTTCACTCCCAAGAGACCGTGGATCAGGTCAACAAGACCATCGAGAAGATGCGCGCCGCTGGCAGCCCGAATGCCCAGCAGCTGACTCCCTACTCCGTCGACCCAGCAGCCGCAAAGTTGGCTCAAAAGAAGAACCGGCGAAACTCTCGCCCGAACTTCAACGTGCCCGCAAGCTTAGGTATGAACGCTCCTATCGCCCCAGCTACTCCCGCCTACACACCCGCGCCGACGCCGTCTCCGAGCCCAACCCCTGTGCCTCAATCGAGCGAAATCACAGCCAATGGCAAGCCTCCGTCCTCCGTCCATGAAGCTTACGCCCAACAAGACACCGACATTCATGATGACGACCCGATCATCACTGAAGAAGAAGCCAAGATGCATAACAATATGCGAACGGCTCGCTACAAAGCTTTGTCCGCGCCTTCGGCGGAATCAAACCTTGAAGAGTTAGAAGAAATCGGTCCATACGACGTGATGGAGTGCCTCGGTCAGGGAGGCATGGGCGCCGTCTATATGTGCCGAGAGAGCAACAACGGCACCATGGCGGCGGTCAAAGTCATGCTCGCCGATCGGGCGAAGGCATCGGATATCAAACGCTTTCGTCGGGAAGCGCGAATCACTGAGCTGCTCGATCATAAGAACACTATTGGCCTGATCGACCAGGGGAAGACAAACGAAGGCCTCGATTGGATGGCGATTTCCCTCTGTGCGGGGAAGTCTCTCAAAGGCATCATTAAGAAAGATGGCCGAATGTTGGTCGATGTGGCCTTCCACATTTTCGAACAAATCCTTGAGGGCCTCGAATCGGTCCACCAAAAGTCCATCGTCCACCGCGACCTCAAGCCCGACAATATTTTCGTTCAGGCGGGCAATCACAAAGTCACGATTATGGACTTTGGAATCGCCAGGATCATCGACACCCATTTACCCAAAGAGCAACGGGAATTTCAGACCAAGAACGGCGTGGTCTCCGGTTCTCCCTCCTACATCGCTCCTGAGACAATCTCTGGGGATGACATCGATGCTCGCACCGACATTTACTCCCTCGGCATCATGCTCTATGAAATGCTGACTGGGAAATTGCCCCTCTACGCAGAGACGCCCTACGACTATCTCCGAGAGCATCTCATAGGGGTTCCCATGACTCTCTATCAGGGCTGCAAAGAGAATTATTGGTGCTCTGATTTAGAGCAAATGATCGCCACGATGCTGGCCAAGGAAAAAGAAGATCGCCCGGCGAGCTGTCAGATCATATTGGATGCTCTGCGAGGCGGAATCCGGGATCAGGCGATTGAACAATTGAAGAATCCTCCCAAGGGCGGGCGTCCTTCAAAGTCATTGTTTAATAACTTCTTCAAATTATTGGGCCGCTAAGGCCGATAGCAACTCAAACTCTCAGAGCGCGCCGCGCTTTTGACCCATAGAAAAACGAGCGCGGGAGAACGATGTCTTTGCGAGAAAAGGGGCTCAAATTCATTCTCGCAGTCAGCTTCATCGCGCTACTGTTCGGCGACATTCTTCAGCCCGACTTCATGATCGCTGATCAAGACGCATGGCATTACTACATGCCGATCAAAGAGCGAATCGCGACGGTTTTTAATGACCCTGGTCAATTGTTCTGGGAAGCCGCGATTGACTGTGGCCGGCCTTACCTAGCCGACCCGATCGCTCAGGCGCTTTATCCAGGCAATTTACTCTTCCTAATCTTCTCCGGTCCGTGGGCTTGGAAGCTCTTTGTCATCGCCCATATGGGCATCGCAATTCTGGGCTTCTTGCGCCTCGCGGAATCTTTCGAGATTGAAAAATCAGGGGCCTTCTTTGGGTCGCTTCTCTTTATTGGCAGCGGCGCTGTGGTCAGCCATCACTGGAGCCCGATCTGGTGGGTTGGTATTGCCTGTCTTCCATGGGCCATGGCCGCCACCCGAGGCTTGCTTCACAGGGATACGGGGCGCTGGGGTGTGGTGAAGACGGCGGTGCCCGTCACGCTTATGATCTTGGGGGGGGCCTTCGAACCCTTGCTGGCTTATATTTACTACGCCGCCTTTGAAGTATTCATGAAGGCCCTCAATGACCGCCGAGAAATACTAAACGGAAACGCAAAGCTGAGTCGAATACGACAGTTTGCCCCCTATCTACTACTCGGATGCGCGGCCATCCTTAGCATCGCATTGGCAACAGCCCAACTGGGGCCAACCTTCGAGTTTTTATCTCAATGCGACCGAAGCAAAGGAAGTCATCCAGCCCAAGTATATCGCTGGTCCCTCTCCTATTGGCGACTCAGTGAGCTCTTCGCTCCTCAAGTTTTCGGAGGTCAGGAAACGGGCTATTATTGGATGAGCCTCATTGACCCGAGCGCGCCCAACAGCCAACCATTCTTGCGAGGGATCTATGTTGGGATGCCCGCTCTAATGTTGGCCTTCCAGGGTTTTCTGTCGTCACCAAAAAAGCAGCGTTGGATACTTGGGCTCGGCCTCGCCGTTACATTGATTCTCGCCATGGGTAAGTTCACACCCATCTTTTGGATCGCGCGGCAACTGGCGCCGGGAGTCAATCTATTTCGCTACCCAGAGAAGATCACGACCATTGCCATGCTCTTTCTATCATTGCTCGCGGCGCGAGGCTTTTCCTCTCTCTTTAATGACCGAACGAATTTGCGACGTATGGGACTTGTCAGCACTGGTCTCTTACTCTGTTCCCTCGGTCTCTTTTGGTGGCAGTCTTCTTCATTCATGGAGAGCTTTAACAGTCGATTTGCCGAGCTTGGCCAAGTGACCAATACAGAGGAAATTCATCAATTGATGATGTTTGCTTTGGGCTGGGCCCTCGGTGTCACAGCACTCTTTACCGGGCTGCTCTTTATTCCTCTTGGAAACAAAAAACTAAAGATTGCCTATTCTATTGTCATCGTAGCCTTCCCATTACTGGACATGGCAAACACCAATCGACATCTAAAGATACTAGTCCCCTTAGAGGCTTTGAAAAGTCCACCTAAGGAATTGCCAGAGATTGAGCCGGGCACCCGCCCGCGCCCACGAGTCGCGACCCGTCAACCTTGCGGCTTTGTCCGGATGGTACCGCAGCAAGCGTCGTTCTTTGGCTTCGATAGCACGGACGGGTACGGCTCGGCGCGCCTGGCCAATCGCTTACGCTTTGACACTTGTTTTGGGGACGAATTAGAAACAAAGCGACTGAAGTGTTTAGGCGTCAATTACACGCTGGAGCGCCCTCGGGATTTATCGAAGGGTTACCGGGAAGTCTATGGCCCTAGAAAAGTCCGAGTGGAGCCATTTACTGGCTCTCCCCGCTTCCGACTCATGCGCCGCCTTTTCCTCGCGCAGCGAAACAAGGACCAGGCGCGCTTGATGCGCTCGAAGAACTTTCAAGTGGGGACGGATTTAGTCACGACCACGAATGAGATCGAAGGAGGATCGTTTAAAGACGCGCTGGAGTCTCTGACGATTGAGGACCTCTCTTCGAGCTATATTCGAATAAAAACGGACTGCTCAGAGAAACGCTACTTACTGATTTGCGATAGCTACTACCCTGGTTGGACCGCGACCGTTGACGGTGAGGAAGCCAAGATATTCGAGGCCAATCTTTGCTTTCGCGCCGTCTCCCTCGAAGCCGGAGCCCACACAATTGAGTGGCGCTATACCCCCAGTCACTTCTGGTTTTATTTATTGATCTCAGGGCTCGCAGCGACTGTCTTAGTGGCCTTGTCTATTTTGCATTGGCGATCAAAGCCCCATTCAGAAGCCCTCAGCGTTGAGCCTTCCGGTGAGCTTCAAGCATCTTGATTACGTTCTCCCAAGCTCGCTATTTCTTCTTTTAGACGCGCCAGCTCTGCTTCCGCTTGCTCCGCCCGAAGTCTCTCTTGCTTTATCTCTTGCTCCGCCCAAAGTCTCTCCTGCTCTCGCTCCTTCTCGGCTTGAAGCTGCAGGGCCACGGCGCGAATGCGCTCTTGCTCAGCGCGATGGATGTCCTGCTCGGCCTGGTCCCGTTCATTCTCTAATTTTTCGACCTTCTCCCAGTGCGTCAGTATGGGCTGGCTTGCTCCAGGAATGAAAAATCTTAAATGACCATCCTGGTGAGCCAGTTCCAATTGCAATTCTTCACTATAGAGGCGCCCCTGAACTCCGCCGGGAATCTCCTGATAGACACCGTTCTCCAATCGATATCCTAATAAATGACCGAGGATCCTATCGGCGGTGAGATCGTAGAGGAAATACTCGTGGCAGCCCCAGGATTGATAGAGCTCTCGTTTATGATCAATATCCACGCGCCAAGTGCTATGGCTGGTCAATTCAAAAATCAGATTGGGTAAGGCGCCGCCTTCAGCCCACGCTTGATAACTGTCCCGAACTATTTTTGGGATGCCCTTGATCACATAACAATCGGGGCAGACGTTCTTCTTCACGTCGCTAGGGTCGTAGTAAACGAAGTTATTGGACGCCACGTAGATCATGGGATCGTCGGCGTAAAAATACCTCAGGACATCGCGAAGGTACACCGTCATTTCAATGCCGTGGGCTTCGGTCTCACCCATAGGTTGATCGTCGCTCGTGGGCAAGTCGAGATAGGTTGTTGGATAGATTTTGGTGTCGCTCATCATCAATCTCCACGCTCATCCTATCGAGGTCTCCCCACAATTGCCAATCAACAGAACCAATCAAAAACCTAACGATCAAAAGAAAGGCTCGCTCCTTCTTACGAAGTCGTCAAGGTTCTCCAGAAAGTTTTTTCGGATCGACTACTGTTCTGGCATTCTTAAATTCATAGGGTCTCTGGCTAGACCATTGGGCCGTGAATAAGACAGGGTGATAGGAATTTAGCGGGCAACATATATAGAGTTCTAAGACTGCGCTTTCAGTTCTTTTTCCAGGCCATCAAGTAAGGTGTCGACCATCCAGTGCAAGTGCCCTCGACGCTCATCAATCGCCTCAGGGGATAGCGGGTCGGCGCCCCAGAGCTCTTCTAAGATCGGACCGTAGGTGAAATAATTGATGACCATGCCTGAGAAGCTCACGTAAAAGTGCCTCGGCGCCAGGGACGCTGTTTTCGGGGTGAGAGTGCCGAGCACTTCTTCAATCCAGCGAAACATCGGCGAGAGTTGCTTCTTTAACTTCTCCAAGCGATCACTGTGACTCACCACCAAGCCCTGCATCAAGCGCGCATATCGGACGTTCTTGGCGATAAAATCGAAGTAAGCGTCAATCAATCGATGAAAGCGCTCGCGGCTCTCTCCGCCTTCCTCGAAGGCCACCTTCAACGCCTCATAGTGAGATTGATGGTAGCGCTCAAGAACCCGGTCAAAGAGTTTTTCTTTGCTCTCATAGTAGTAAAACAAGAGGGCCTTATTGACCCCGGCCTTCTCCGCCACATCTCGGGCGCTGACCGCATCGAAGCCTCGCTCTCCGATCAGCTCTTCCGCCGCCGTTAATATATCGGCGGCGCGGTTCTTTTTCGCCGCTTTGACTTTTCTCTTTGCTGCCATGACACTATGTTACACCGGGTTATGACTCAACTCGCCTCTTCCTTATAATTATTTTGACCAAGCGGTTAAAGACAGGGTATAAGAGGCCTTTGATCTTCCCGCGGATCCCAGAATTCCCAACGAAACTCCTACTATGACCATCGAGAACGTGCAGCTCCGCTTTGACCCACAGAGCCTGATGATACTGAATGTCATTCTCGGCCTTGTCATGTTTGGGGTCGCCCTCGATTTGAAATGGGACGATTTTCGCCGGGTCGCCAAGGAACCGAAGGGACCCATGATTGGTCTCTTCGCTCAGTTCTTGCTGCTCCCAGCCTTCACATTCTTACTGACACTCCTTCTAGAGCCCCCTCCAAGCATTGCCCTCGGCATGATCCTTATCGCCGCTTGTCCCGGCGGCAACCTGTCGAACTTCATCTGCCACCTCGCCAAAGGGCGCACTGTACTATCCATCTCGATGACCGCGGTCTCCACGGCCGCCGCTGTTTTCATGACGCCTTTTAATGTCACTTTTTGGGGCAAGCTCAACCCCGCCACGGCCCCTATACTAAAAGAGATCAGCCTGGAACCCATGGAGATGTTTGTCACGGTCGGCTTGATATTGATTCTGCCACTGATATTGGGAATGCTACTCGCCGCAAAGAAGCCAAATTGGGCCGCCAAGCTACGAATGCCCTTTCGGATATTCTCACTGATCTCTTTTGCGCTCTTCGTCATCATTGCCTTTCACAATAATCTCGACCACTTCAGTGAACACATCGGCAAAGTCTTCCTGCCGGTTTTCATTCAAAACGCCATGGCCCTTAGCCTTGGTTACTTTGCGGCGCGACTGCTCACACTTAAAACAGATGAAGCCCGAGCCGTCTCCATCGAGGTCGGCATCCAAAACTCAGCCCTCGGGCTCATTCTCATCTTCGGCTTCTTTAATAAGAATGGCGGAATGGCGATCATCGCGGCCTGGTATGGAATCTGGCATATCCTCGCCGGGCTCAGCCTCGCCTTCTTCTGGATAAAATTCATCCCCCTCGACTCCGCCGTCGGCCCTGCTCTAGAAGCCGAGCTTCCTGCCCAATCCTAAATTAGATTTCTTTTTCGGCGAACAGAATTGGCAAGGCCGGGTATATCAGGAGGTCTCTAAGCCAAGGATGATCGTTATGAGCAAGACAAGCAACGCCTTCTTCTACCCTCTCGTATTCTCTGTTTTCCTCGTCGCTGGACTGATCATTTACACTGGGATCAGCGACACCTTCCAAAGCATTGAATATGAACGCGAACTAAAAGCGCTCCATGCAACCGCGAATAAGAAAGACCAATTAGATCAAGCCTGCGCCTTCTTACTCAAACATCCAGAGTCCACTCAGGCCATTGAAATGGTCCGACAGCAATCGGCTGTCCCCGGCTGGGAGAGCTCCCTCGGCAAGCTCGCGCCACTCTTCGACCCGGCTCAATCTGATCAACGCTTCTCTTTCACCTACTTGGGGGACTGGCGAATTGTTGAAGCACGCTACCGCTGCTACAAAAAAAACTGGAGCCGTGCCTGGCACCTTTTTGAAGAGCGATATCAAACGGAAACGCTCATCCCCAGTGACAGTCGACGCTTCATAGAAGCCCTCATTCAAGACGAGAAATCCGAGCAAGCGTGGCGATACTCCCTCGAAATGCGCGTTCGCTTCCCCGACCTCCAGAACAAATTATTAGCCGTCATGATCGCCGAGAAATCGCCCTTTGTCCGGCCCCTCGCTTGTGACTTAGCGCTCTCCTGCCTCGAACAAAACAATCCCGAACGACGCGCCATAAAACTCCTTGAGCAATTGCTCCCAAGCCACGAAAGCCTTGCATCCTCGCTGCTCGGAAGCACATTTCATTCCCTGGGGAGCAACACAATGAATCAACTTAGATTGAAAACACACCAACAATTGACCAAGAATTGGCTCCGACGTTTTCAAACCATAGTCAAAGATCGCGGCTTTCTGGTATCCCAGGACATCGAGCCTCATGTCGGGCCGTGGGGGCAGCCCTATCGCTTCGACAGACAATTGAAGAACCTCACTGTCCGTCAAGACTCCCGAGCGAATGGCCGCTTCCTCAGCGTCCCGATAGCCGGTCCTCCCAAAGCGACTCGCGAGCTGACACCCAAAGTGACGCCGCTGGGCGCCCCCAAAACTCCCGCCAGGAAACCTTAAAGATTGAGCCGGTGCTGAGAAGTTTTCGGAGAATTGCGAGTGAGTGCTGCGATCGCTCGATCTCGATGCTCTGGGGTCAAACCATGATAAAAGCTGGTCTGCACTAATTTATCTTTTAGCCCAGACATATCTCCTCTGTCATCCAGAATGACAAAGGGCGCGTTCTCTTTGTTGTTTTCTGAGAGCCACGCCTCGATCTCTTCGCCCCGACTCCCCCCCACTAAATTGGGGGTCTTGTCGATGAGCCGACCTTCGAAGCCTTTCGCCTCTAACATCGATTGAATGGCCGCCATCCCCCGTGATTCCTTCCAACCGGAGCTGAGAATCACCTGGGCCCCCGTCGCTTTAAGAATGCCGTTTAGCTCTCTGACGCAATCTTCGGCGAGAGGAATATCACTGCGCCTCAATCTCTCGGAGGGAGTGCAGCTTTGAAGTGTTGAGAA
>JARGOJ010000228.1:10000-10684 GCA_029210225.1 Planctomycetota bacterium | reverse complement strand
CGCCTTCGCTCCCATGATCAATGATTGCGTCGCACGGGGGCCGCAGCCCCAATTCAGCCACTCACGGATGAACGCAGGTGCGCTGTCTTCGTTGGAGCGTGTTGAGCGGGCGAGAGACATGGCGTAACGCAAGATCTCGTCCGTGGCGCCAATGCGCTTGACGATCTCCATCGAGCGGATAACCTCCGACTTCGACAAGACCTTTTCGACCTTACCCTTGTACTTCGAGGTTGTCATGCGGAGGATCTGAAACTCTTCGTCCTGGCTTGGATAGTCGAGAGACAGGCTAAACATGAAGCGATCGAGCTGTGCAACAGGCAAGGGATAGGTTCCCTCCTGTTCAATTGGATTCTGGGTGGCCAAGACAAAGAATGGAGGATCGAGAGGATAGGAGCTCGCGCCGGAGCTCACCTGGCCTTCTTCCATGGCCTCCATCAGGGACGCCTGCGTCTTAGGTGGGGTGCGATTGATCTCGTCGGCGAGGATGATATTCGCGAACACAGGCCCCTTGCGAAATGAGAAAACACGCTGCTCTCCCTCAACCGTAATGATGTCCGCACCAGTGATGTCACTGGGCATGAGGTCGGGGGTAAATTGAATGCGATTGAACTGCAGGGAGACGGCCTCAGCCACAGTCGAGATAAGCAGGGTCTTTGCCAATCCAGGGACACCAATGAGGAGGGT
>JARGOJ010000228.1:3493-9990 GCA_029210225.1 Planctomycetota bacterium | reverse complement strand
CGAACGACCAACTTTGCAAGCTGGTCAATATGCTCTCGATCGGCCGCTGTCAACTCTAGCTTTGTCACCCTCTGATTTCCCTCTAGCCTCAACGCTTAAGCGGGCACTTCTTTTTTATCTTCTCGCCAAGAACGCCACGCAAAGTCACGGTCAGCGCCTTACAAGCCTCAGGAACGTCGTCCACAACAATGTCCCAACCGAGGAGAGCTTGCTTTTCGGCGACGGGTAGAGAGCGAGCAGGCCAACCTGAAGGCAAACGCTTTGGATCGTTCAAACGATTGGCCGCTTCACCTCCATTAAATCTTAGAGGATAGAGGCGCAACTTAGGAAAGAGATCTTTGTTTCCAGTATCTCGCTTATCCCGCAAGACCGCCGAGACTCCTTCAAAAGAAATATGACGATCTTTGCCACTGCCTAAGGAGACGGTTACTCCATCAAAAGAGAGACAATTGTTAGCCATTTGAACACGAACAATCGCTCGGCCGCTGCTTTTATCGTAGGAGATAACTCTCGCCCCAGCGTTTTTCGAGCTTAGCTTCTGCATCCAACCTTTCTTCATTTTTGAAAAAAGTCGCGCCGGGTTGACGTTGACGAGGCGCTTGCCGTCATGGCGATAACAATTGAAATGCAAGTGGACAGTTCGAGTGTAGCCTGTTTTGCCCGCTTTACCGAGGACATCCCCAGCGGAAATGGCCTGCCCCTGGGTGACAGCGATCGAATTCATATGGTTGTAACCAGAGAAAACGGGGCCCCAAGATTTGGGAGCGCCGAACTTCGACCAGCTCACTTTATGTTGCACAACAATCTTCCTTCCCGTCTCTATACGATCCGGATTAGGAGGATTGATAACTTGAAATACTTTTCCGCTCAAAACCGCGTGCACCGGATGATGCCCACGAGGATAAGCCGCATCGTAGAAGGCGTAGAAGTCCCAGCCTTCATGGTGATCGTAACGAGGCGTCGCCCCCCATTTTAAGCGAGGTCCATAAACTCCACTGACGATTCTGGCTTTGAAGGATGGAACAAAATCTTTCTTCTTAAGAAGAGGATTTCGGACCGGCCATTGAACACTTTCTTTGGCCTCAACACCCGAAACGAGGGTCAGGCTCGCTCCAAAGAACGTAAAGGCCATCAATAGAGTCTTGAGCTTCAATTCGGGCCTCCGTGGGGGGCAATGCCCTTATTGAAACGCTTAAACACTGTCGTTTTGAGGTTTCTTTCATCTTTAATGCCCAAAGACATAGCCTTCTGGAAGTGCTTGAATCCAACGGCGGCGTCGGTCTGAGACATCAAGAAGGCCAAACCATAGTGACCTAGACCGTAGCTAGGATCGTTCGTCACGCCTTGCTTGTACCAGTCAATCGCCTGACGCATCTTAAATCCGTCGGCGACATAGGTGTATCCAAGGCCCCGGTATGCAGGGCCAAACTTTGGAAACTCACTGACGAGCTTTGCGAAGACCTTTCTGGCGAAGATTGGGTTGCGCTGAGCCTTGTCAATTGTGAATGTCAGGCGATAAGCACGCTCATAAGCTTCGGCCGCATCCCCGGAGAGACGCTTCTTCTCAGCGAGCATGGATTGAGTTGAGTTATGCCCGACAGCGTTCAGTCGAAGGGCATTATTCGCGGGACCATGATCGTGACCATCTCCCTTACCGTGACCAGCGGGAGCCGTTGGGCCACTCGCGGGACGACTCGATGGTCGCTTTGGCATAGGAACGCTGAGTTGACGGTCTTTATAAAACTTCCCTTTGAGATTCCGTTCGTCGTAGATTCCAAGCTTCATGGCCGCTTCAAAGTGGCCCCAACCTTCATCGACACGTCCGTTGGGAGGAAGCAAAAAAGCCAGGCCGTAGTGACCGAGGCCATAAGCGCGATCTTTGCTGACCGACTTCTTATACCACTCGACCGCTTTCGCCATTTGAAATCCGTCGTCGACAAAGGTGTAACCAATGCCCCGATAAGCCGGAGCGAAGCTTGGAAACTTCTCGACGAGACTCATGAAGATCGAACGCGCTTGTTTTTGATTCCGCTGCTTGCGATCTGTGCTCAAAGAGAGACGATAGGCCGCGTCATAGGCTCCTCTGGCCGACTCCGGCAACTTCTGCAGGTCTGCTCTCAACTGCTCTTCCGAGTTGTGCCCCGTAGGGTTGAGCGGCGCTGAAGAGCTCGCGTTCTCGGTCGCGGAGGCGCGATTCGCGAAGACAGCCGTTGTCCCTGGACGCTTTGCCGGACAACCAACCATCGAGAGGCTCAGCAGAATAAATGCGAAGGTTTTTGCAGTTTGGGTTCTCATATCAATAATTCCAGCCACAGATTCAAGTCCTTTAACCCAGCGTGAGCGGTGAAACCTTCGTGAACGTCATCTTATGAGGTCACCGCGCCGCTACAAGGCCCGACAGGGTAACGACGGAGGCCACACGGCGCAACGAAGAGTTTTTCATATCTCGCGAAAAGACAGAGCCGTCAACGCTCTGTTCGATTTCGATTCCTGTCATTTCGCCGCCCTCCTCCTAAAAATGGAGGGCTTCGCTTCTAGCAGAGTTACCGCAATCGTCGTTATCTTTCATTGTTTTAGAAAACTCTTTCCATATAGGATGGAAAAGATTCCGAAAATATTCAAAGGGACCTAAGTTCCCAAAACGATCCTTGAGATCCAAGAGGTCAAACAAAGGCGACTTTCTTACTGAAAGACAAATTTGTCTGTCCACGACCCACCACAAAGGTGTTACTTTAGAGTGCTAGTTCCGTTGGAGACCCTTTATGACTCACCCCGCAAGGACTCTCAAATATCTGCTTAGCCTCATCCTCTGCACGATTCTCGGATTCGCGTGGGGTTTCTCTGATGGTCTCGACAAACACATCCCAGCACACCCTCAAAACACTTTCAAACAACCCTCAGCGGTCCTCGAAGTGAAACTGAGCCTCGCCCAAGACGAGTATCGGCAAGGAAGCTCACCGGAACTTCTCATAGACCTTCACAGCCCAAACGCGCCCATTCCCCGTGACGTTGCCACCTGGCTCAGACTACAGCTGGCCTTCCCTGGAGGCTGGGACTCTGAACGCGCCCTCAGGGAACCCGAAAAAGTCATGATCGCTGTCAGCGACGACGGACGACGCATGCAAATCCTTGTCCCTGTCAACCTCTTCGAACACTCTGCTGATCAAGTCGAAGGAATCTCCCTCAATCGCTTCAGCCTTGAGAGCATTGGCGACCATGAGTTAAGAGTGCTGCTCAAACGACCCGGGAATCCACAACAAAGCCCTGAACGCTTCCGCTCCAACCCCATCCGTTTTACGGTCATTCCAAACAACCTTGAAACCGTGCAACAGCTCCCCACACTGCCTCTCAAGCCCCTTTTAACGCAGAACAGTTGAGGAAACGCTCCAAGCTATGAGCATTCTTGCAGTCGTCACCGAAGAGGCTGATATTGGCCCCCTCCTGACTTGGGGCGGACGCCTCTCTCTCGCCCACAAACTCCCCTTCCACATCGTCCGATTCAAAGTCGATCCCAAAGAGTCCGAGATTGAATCCATCTCCCTCGACGTCGCCTTTGAAAAAGATGAAATCACAGAAAAGATTCGCGTCGACGCCCGCGCACGGGAACCCCAACCCGTCGTCTTCCGACTCAAACACCCGCGCCCCTACGACGCTATCACCGACCTCATCAAAAAAGAAAAACACAAACTCCTCATCTTGGGCCTGCACTCCAAAGAAAAGAGCTTTAACACCGAATGGAAAATCAACATTCGGGAGAAGGCCCCCTGCGACATCATGACCCTCAGAGCCCAGGCAGACAGCGGCTCGAAGTGTGACCGCATCCTCATCCCTGTCGCCGGTGGCCCCCACTGTCGCGTAGCCCTGCGCTGGGCCGATCCCCTCACAGAATCAGACGATGCCACCATCTCCGCCCTTCACGTCGCACGAGACTTCGGAGAAGAATCCCTCGTGGTCGGCCTCAGACAAATCAGCAAAGCCGTCAAAGCCGCAGGGGTCACCCCTGAAGAAGCCATTCACCCAAAGGTCGTCCTCGCCAACTCCGTGAAAGAAGGCATCGCCAAAGCCGCCAAAGACAACTACGACCTCCTCCTCGTCGGCGCTTCCAACCGCGGCTTCCTCCGTCGAACTCTCATGGGCACCCTCCCCGAAGCCCTCTTGGAAGGCCCTGAGGGCATCAGCATCGCCGTCATTCGTGGCGCCCGACCGTTCACCGCACGACTCATCGATGCTTTTTCTCTTTGGATGGAGCAACGCGTTCCTCAGATGACAAGAGACGATCGAATCGACCTCTTTGAAAGGATGACCGAGAGCTCCGTCGCGAACTTTGATTTCCTGGCTCTCACCGGCCTCGCGACCTTTATCGCCGCCATCGGACTCATTCAAAACTCTGCGGCCGTTGTCATCGGCGCCATGCTCGTGGCCCCCCTCATGATGCCCATGATCGCCGCCGGACTAGGACTCGTTCAGGGCAACGCGGTGCTCGTCAAAGACTGCGCCCGGAGCATCGCCCTCGGCTTCTCCCTCGCCTTTGCAATTGGACTCTTCTGCGGCCTGCTCTTTGCCCAAGGCCTGATATATGAAGGTGATCCAGCGGAAGTCATCAAATCTGGACAGCTACTCGCCCGCACAAAACCCGGAATACTCGACCTCATCGTTGCTCTCGCCTCGGGCGTCGCCGCAGCCTATGTCAACGCCCGGCCAAACCTCTCCAGTGCGCTCGCTGGAGTCGCCATCGCTGCGGCCTTGGTTCCTCCGATCGCGACCGGAGGAATCTCCCTCGCCCTCGGATACCCAGCCCACTCGGTCGCCGCCGTAACCCTCTTCGGCACGAACCTCGTCGCTATTATTTTAGGAGCGTCCTTTGCCCTCTGGATCCAAGGTATTCGCGGCAATCGAGACTACAGCAAAAGCAAGGTCTGGGCTCAACGAGGCTTCGTCGCTCTCGTGATCTTCGTCCTCTTCTTAGCATTCTTTCTTGGCTCTCACATACTGGCGTCCTTCACGAATCCAGCAAAAGCTCCCCCCGCAAAACAGTCCGAGCAAAACCCCGGAGAGAAACCCGATCTTGTGACAGAGCCAAAGTGAGAGCGCCTCCCCGTCGCGACGCCTGGAACGCCTCCATGAGCGCCCCATTCTTTTCCAGAACCCGATCCCAATACGGCGCTAAACAACAATGGGCCGCCCCGGTTACGGGATCTTCAGGAATCCCCGCGTATGTCGCAAAGACCCTGGACACGAAGTCGTAGTCGCCCTCGCCCTTCGCCGTCGCGATCACCAAACCCGACGAGCACTCTTTAAGAGCCAAAAAATCGGGGGTCAAAGCCTTCACTGCTTGGACGTCCCTAAGGCGAATCACTGTGTGATGCCGCGCTTCCTGATAATCGACCACCTCTTCCACTCCGAGAGCCCGAAGGATGTTTTTCGAGGGTGTCGCTGAGCTAGGATTCATCGCTGGAAAATCGAGGACAAGCTGCCCCTCACTCCAAGCCGCCGTTAAGATCCCGCTCTTTGTATGAAATCGTAGTTGAGAGGCTAAGGGCGCGAACCCTTCTGTGAAGAGCACATGACTGCTCGCCAGGGTTGCATGGCCACACAACTCAACCTCCCGCGTCGGGGTAAACCAGCGAAGCGAATAGCCATCCTCCCGAGCCCTCAAAAATGCAGTCTCTGAGAGGTTCATCTCCTGCGCCAAGCTCTGCATCCATGAGTCGTCCTTAGCTTCGGTAAGCACACAAACCGCCGCAGGATTCCCACGAAAAAGTGTCTTCGCGAAGGCGTCGACTTGATACAGCTTCATAAAAATGCCTTCTCAAACAACACTCTTGTAATCGCCGCACTTCTTGACATTCGGTCGATCAGGCACAGAACAATAACGCTGATCATTGTACTTGCATGAGTCACAGAGAAACTCGCTGCGCCCCCCAAGAATACTGAACCTCCCCCGTCTGATCGCCGCATAAATCGCGAACAAAACAACTCCCGCGCCGAGAGCATAGCCGAAGTAAAGAAGTCCATTGTCTGCAAGATTTGCGAGGATCATCGAGGTCTCCTAATCATGATTCTATTATTCTACTAAGAGAATACCGTCCCCTACCGTTTCCGAGACATTCCCATGCCTTGGCCTCTATAATAACGAGGCCACCCAAAAGAAAAGGACCATGGCCCATGTTAGATCCCCTCGCCGAATACCAAAAAGCCCGCGAAACCATTGAGCAAGCTATCTGTCGCGTCATGATTGCCATGATGCTGTCCGACGGCGATATTAATGAGGCAGAGAAGAAAGTCGTCTACGAGATCTTCACCCACCTCGCCGGAGAAGAGCTCTCCGAGGCCCAGTTCCAGCGAGAGAAGACGAACGTTGAAATGGCCAGCTTCGATTTGTCTGAATATCTCCAGAGTATCGCTGAAGAACTCAACGATGACGGCAAAGAGAAAGTCATGCGAGGCGCCTTTATGGTCGCCGCTGCAGACGGCGTCTTTCACGACGAAGAACGAAG
>JARGOJ010000228.1:0-3483 GCA_029210225.1 Planctomycetota bacterium | reverse complement strand
CCTCGGAATCGCCAAAGATCAACTCTCCAGTCTCCTCGACATCATGAACTCAGAAAACCCCCAAGAGGCGATTGAGCGAGAGCAAGATAAGCTCGAAGATCCCGATTCCTAACCCTCCCCAATCACTAGCCCCGCAAAACTCGTGAGATAAACATGCGTTACACCCACCTCGCATTGAGCGCTTTTCTCGTCCTGACCGCCTGTCAATCAGCGCGGTCCACTTCGATGCTTGAAGAACCCGAAGCTCTGTCAAAAGAGCAAAAGAGCAGCTATTACAGTCTACGGTCCAGGGTTCTGGGAGACCGAAAGTCGATCCCCGAAGGGAGCTTGGCGGAGTTCAAAAGAACCAAGGTCAAAGACTCCCAGCTTGCCCGCGTCATGGTTCGCTGGAACGGTTTCAAAGAATGGAATCGGTTGAACGATGGCTTCGCTGATACTGCCTCTGAGGACGCGCTGGTTCGGGTCGTCGACGCTTCGAATGAAAGCCAAGGCGCAGTGGTTGCCATCCATCAGATTGAATGGCTCACTCATAGAGCCTTCTTTCAATCTCTCAAGAATGAAATCTTGGAGATCACTCTCTATGTCCCTGTAGACGTTGAAAAGGCTCTTGGACGAGTTATTGACCTGACGCTTCATCAAGGACAGTTGAAGGATGGGCAGCGGGATGGTCCCTGGCTCACGAAGAATATCGTCGGTGCGAAACTTGAGCAAGGTCAGTACAAAGGAGGAAAGAAAGACGGACCATGGACGGTTTACTGGACCAACGGCAATAAACGCAGCATCGGAGCTTTCCTTTCTGGTACAGCAGACGGGGCCTGGGTCTACTATTACTCGAACGGGAAGGTCTCGAAAAAAGGAGGATTCAAAGACGGGCAAAAGTCGGGTCCCTGGGTTTCCTTCTTCCAAACTGGCAAAGCCGAGCAAACGATCTCCTATAACGCTGGCTTGAAGTCCGGGAAAACAACACGCTTCTGGGGCAACGGCATGCCTCGGGAAAAAGGCCAATATGAAAAAGGTCAGGCCAGTGGCGACTGGACCTATTGGCACTCCAACGGAAAAGTTCAGCAAAAGGGCCCGTACGTCGACGGGGAAAAAAACGGCGTCTGGCAACAATTCAGCAAAGAAGGGGCTCTCACCGAAGAGAGCGTATGGCAGCAAGGACGCCTGGTCCGGCAAAAGTAGACCTAGCAAAGAGCCGCTAAGGTTGATCCTTTGCGATGAAATAGAGGCGTTCCCGGCTATCACGGAAACGCCTCTTCAAAGACCTAGTAACAATCCAGTCATTGATTTTGGACACTGCTTCTAGCCCGTCAATAGAACTTCTTCCCCGCTTTAGGTCTTGAAGTCGGACGGCTCGCGGTTTTGCCTCCGTAGCTCGTTGATTTCGGGAAATAAGACTTCCACTGTCCCCTATGAACATGCGTCGACGGAATCATTGTCAGAGACGACCCCTTCATGGTCCCTGATGTCGCCTTTAGAGTTGCCGGGTCCCAATGTGATTTGGTCTCTCGATCGACGAGAGCTCCGCTCTCAAGGCGCTGAAAGTGAAGCGTTTTGCCCTGGATAACCCGGCTGTATACGGCCGCTGTATCCGAGCTCTTATCTGTCACTATCAAGAGCTTCTTGCCAAGCCCCGAATCGTTGATAACGGTCTTATCACGTAATTGTGAAAAGGACCAAGATCGCGCTTTGTCTCCCTCGGCCACGCCGAGAAGCTTCGATTTTCTATTCGCGTCAAACAAACGTTGATAGCGATTGGCCGTTCGTCGGTAGCGATTCATAGCGTAGACGGGCTGGAGGACGCGAGTTTCCGGGTGTTGGTTCTTCCAGTATTTCCAAGTGGTGTGAAGCACAGGAACACGTTTTAAGCTTTTCCCTTTGAGAGGTCCCTTCAACCCCTTTGCCGTCAGCTGGCTCCATTCAGTTCCCGTTTCACGATCGAAGAAGATCACGGTTCGGTCGAGCAACTTTCCAGAGACTCCCAATGTAATAGACTGCTTCCCCAGTTTGCGAGCGTACACGACGCCTGTGACTGCGAGCGGTCACCAGGTGACGCTGATCCCTGAGTTCCCGAAGCGGTCATTACAAACCTCATGAGCGTTGAGAATCAGCAAAGGATAGGCGCGAGCCTCTCCATTGATCTCTACGGCAAGGACCTCATCACTGTCTTTTAAGAAGGATCCGTCCTTCTTGAAGACGGGTTTATCAATCGATTTAATCGCGTCTCGGGGCAACATTTGCCGAGCTCGATCGATATCCTGGGCGGTGGCGACAGTTGATATCAGCAATATCACCGTCAGTATTGAAACGCTCTTCATGAGTGCTCTCTTTCTCAATGTTTCGAGTTCGGATAGGCTCGCTCCGATCTGCGTGCGAGCCGCTTTCTATACGTCAAGACGATCACCGAGCGCTAATCTTTTCCTTCTTCATAGCGCGCTCTCCGATCCCCTGAATTCGCTTTCTTACTGATCTAAGCACATGGCAGGCCAAAGCCCCTCTTTGCCAACAAGGTCCCATGACGGAGCTACTTTTTGGCATTGGCTCTAATTCTCCTTGGCAGCAGATGACGACATTTCGTAAAACAACGACTTATCGTCGCCATTATTACGAAAGATCGTCACGACTTTATGAGTGAGAAGAGCCCTGAGGAAAGCCAAAACGCACTGAGGAAACGCATCGCAGAACTAGAATCGACCGTTGAACACCTCATGAACCACGAAGGATACCAGTGTTTTCAAACCATTTTTGAACACAGCCACCAAGCACACCTCGTTGTCGATCCTCGATCCAAAGAGATCATCAAAGCCAATCAAAAAGCGTGTGATCTCTTCGGCTACACTAGGGAAGAGATCCTCCTCGTCACCATGGACAAGCTCCACCCTTACGAAACACCCCAGGTCGATTCATTCATGCAAAGCGTCTTTATCGCCGGACGCGCTTGGACCGACCAACTCACTTGCACCACAAGCGCCGGAACCATTCTGAATGTTGAGATATCTGCCGCCCGCATGGTCCTCGACGACAGCAAACTTGGATCTCGCGAAGTCCTAATCGCCATGTTCCGAGACGTCACCAAAGAACAACGTCTCGCCCTCTCAAACTCCTACCTCAACCAATCCATTTCCCAAATTCACTCCTCAGGACCCATCGTCGCCCATAGCCCAAACATGAAGCGGGTGCTCCAACAAATCGACCTCGTCGCCAAAACAGATGTCAATGTCCTCATCCTCGGTGAGTCCGGAACCGGAAAAGAACTTGTCGCCCGAGCGATTCACACTCAAAGCAAGCGCCACAAACAAAGCCTCGTCCCCGTCAATTGCGCCGCAATCCCGGAAGCCCTTTTCGAAAGTGAGTTCTTCGGACACGCACGAGGAGCCTTTTCGGGGGCTTATAAGGCAAGAGCGGGACGCTTCGAAGCTGCAGACGGTGGGATTTTGTTCTTAGATGAGGTTGGCGACATTCCCCTCGATCTTCAGAGCAAAC
>JARGOJ010000227.1 GCA_029210225.1 Planctomycetota bacterium | reverse complement strand
CCTGTTGCATCGACTTGATTTGACCGAGTATTTCTGCGGCGCCAACGTAGTCTTTGGGGTTGTTGAGTCTGCGTACGGCTTTGTCGAGCAGAGATTTACCCTGCTTTTGCTTGTTTGTGTCTTTGGCCTTAAGACCTTGCTTAAGCAAAATGGCGCCTTTGACGAATTGACCTTCGTTACTTTTTGGATCGAGGATCAGCAGCTCTTCCGCTTGGTTGAGCGCGTCGATGAATTTGTTAAGTCGGAAGAGAGTATTGGCCCGAAGAGCGTACGTCGCTTTTTTGCTGTTGTCGTCGAGATCAGAGAGCAGCTCTTTCGCGGCGTTCACTTGTTTTAGCGCCTCTTTGTATTTCGAGGCGCGAAGCAAGGCGCGGCCATAACCAACTCTTGCGGGCTGAAGGTCGCTCTTGGCATCAACAGCAGCCTTCCAGTGACCGAGGGCGGTCTCGAAGTCCTTCTCTTTCTCTTTTATTCGAGCGAGTTCGACGTTGGCTTCGGCGGGATTGGCGGTTTTTGCTTTCTCGATATAGGCCTTGGCTTCGTCGACCATTTTGTCTTTGAGGAGGATGCGGGCGAGGTTGAGGAAGACAAGGGGGTCTTCCGTTCCGGCTTTATCCGAGTCTTCATAGTAGGTCTTGGCTTGGATCCAATCTTGAGCGCGGAAGCTAATGTGACCGCGAAGCTCGGTGAGCCCTTTCATATCGCCAGCATTGCGCTTAGCCATATCAAGGTATTTAGTGGCATTGCCGCGAGGCGCGGAGTCCTGGCTCGACTTAATTTGCCTGCTGTAGTAGCGCGCCAAGGAGAGGCAAATCTCCCCGATTTTCTCCTTGTCAACATCCTCGTCGCGGGAGGCCTGGGCTAAGTTTCTTGTGTAAGTCGATATGGATGCTTTGGGGTTTGCCTTAAGTGTGCAGTCGATGGCGCCCTTGATGGCGTTGACGTTCTTCGGATTCCATTCGAGGGCGGTCTTGAAGTCGACGAGGGCGCCCTTGAAATCTTCGAGGTCCATCTTGGTTTGTGCCGCGGCGACATAGTTGCTGTCTTGGCGACTCTTCCAAAAGGCATATCCAGCCCAAAAGAGCAGAAGAATTCCGAGCCCAACTCCAATACCAATGCGAGCTTTCATGGGGAACTTGTCGAGGAGCTTGTTGAGCGCTCCCCCAGCTCCGCCAGAGTTTCCGATATCGGCACCACAGGCAAGACAGACCGTGTCTTCTGGGCTGGCATCGGATCCACAGACTGGGCAGCGTGGTGCTCGGACTTCCTCTTCTTCCTCTTCTTCCTCAACCTCGGGAATCGGTGGAGGCACTGGGGAGGCGGCGTCTTCTTCCATGGAGAGCATGCTTGCTGGGATCTCCATGGGGGCCGGGGCGGCCATCATGTCGTCCTCAGGGGGGAGCAGCATGTCGTCAATTGGGGGCGGCGGGACGACCTCATGCTCTGGAGCCATCTGCAGCTCCAGTTCTTCGGTCGGCGCGCTTGTTTCAGGAACACGCACCACCTGACCACAATTGCCGCAGCGTACTTTGCGCCCGGCCATGTTTGCGTCTAGCGAGTAGACGTTGCCGCAGTCGCATCGAACTTCGAGTGCCATTTACTCCTAGGTCCCCTCTGTTTCTTTCATTTCAACAGTCATAAATGATATCTAGCGGATAATGACCGTGAAATGGGGAGTCATTTTTGAGAAAAGATCGTTTCCTCATGACTCAAACCCGTGAAACATTCACTTTGTATAATTATGATCAGATCATAAGCCAAGCGGTCCTGACCAACAAGGCACGGCTCTTACACACCCTTGCTTCTGCCAAAACTCATAGAAGGATATCTAGGCTTGGCTACTTTCGATATCGAGGAAAAGATCATCATTTGATAGCTTACCGACCATCCTCAGTGTTCCCATATGAGTTTGATGGGGCCAGTCTGTTTGTTGATACGTGTGTTTTAGGAGCTTTGTAGTGATCTCGAAGCGTGATGTCCAGCTCGGCAAAATTGCCCTGCAAGAGGACATGGTCTCGAAAGAGCAGATCAACAAGTGCCTCAAGATAAAAAAGAAGCTCAAAACAAAAGCGAGTCTTGGCGCGATTCTGCTCAAAAAGGGCTACATCGACCGTGACCAGCTCGAAATTATTGTGGGTATCCACAACAATAAGAGCGACGGAAAAGGCGGTGACGAGCAGAAAAAATCTAAGCGAAAGAGCATTCGCAAAGATAAAGAGAAGGACTCTGAGAACGCGGAGGGGAAAGACTCCAGCAAAGACTCAGAGCGCGCTGAGCGTCGTAAAAAGCGCGCCACAGCCAAGCGCAAGCGTGAGAAGCTTGAGGCTGAACAAGACTCCGATAAGTCCAAAGACAAGTCTGACACAGAGGCAAAAGCCAAGGTCGACGAGGCAGAGCCCGACTCTAGTAAAGACGATAAAGACGTCGCAGAGAAAGACGACAAAGAAGCCCGTCGCTCGAAACGGTCGAAGAGCCTTGAAGCTAAGCGCAAACGTCGCAGCAAGCGTCTAGAGGCAGAAAAAGGCGACAAGGACAGCGCGACAAAAGACGACGCTGAAGACATCGAGAAGTCAAAAGACGACGAAGACGCCGACGAGAAGAGCAAAAAACGCCGCTCTGGACGCAAGAAGCGCCGCTCCAAGCGCGAAGATAAGTCCAACGATCCCGACATGGGACCTGCAATCAACAAAGACGCCGAAGTCGAAGCCAAGAAGGCCAAGGACGAAGAAAAAGACGCCGGTGACCCTGAAAAGAGCGATGACTCCGAGGAAGAGTTCCTCGACCCCTCTATCCTCGTTTCAGCCGCTTCGGAAGTCCCCGACGAGCAAGCCGACCTCATGGCCAACTTGCTGGCTTCGACCCTCGAAGGTCCAGAGGACGAGCACCACTCCTTTGAGAGCGGCGCCTCTCTCATTAGCGATTCTCTTCTAGAGAGCGCCGATATGACCGTCTCCCAAGAAGAGGAGATCGTTGACGACACAGGTAAGATTCAAAAGAAGATCATCGCCTGCTCGGATTGCGGTAAGAAATACCGTGTGAAGCCGAAGCAAGCGGGTAAACGCTTTGATTGCCGGCGCTGTAACACGAAAGTTCGGGTCCCTAAAGACTATTTCGATGCCCCCGATGAGGACATCCAAGAAGTCCCACGGAAAAAGAAGCGCCGCGACAAAAAAGATCGAAAAAAAGGCCGTACAGGGCGCCATTCTCGTCGAAGCAAACGATCAAAAACAAAGGCCAGTAAATCCTCCGCCTCCATTCCCGTCGAAGAATTTGACCTCGGAGCCATGGAGTCTGACGAGGAGTTTGAGGCTCAAAGTAAGGCGAAAAAAGAGAGCAAGCGTAAATCCGAACGCGTCGAGAAGGCCAAGAGCCCTAAAAAAACTGAGACCGAAGCCTCTTACGCAAGCCTCGCGGCCGAAGCCCTTAAGGCTCCGAAAGCCAGCGTCGCGCCTCAAAAAGTATCCGTTGTCCAGCTCGTGATCTTCTCCGTACTCCTCATCGTCAGCATCGGTGGAGTCTTTGGCTATCTTCAATATGAAGAGAGCGTCCGTGTCGCGGCCATCGATAAAGAGCGAAAGGCTGAGTGGGAAAAAATTAGCGCGACGCTCCTTGAATTGAACAAAGAAGCCGACGAGCTACTCGAAAAACAAGCCGTCTCAGCCAATGATGCCGACGCCTTTCGCAGCATGGAACGCGCTGTTCAGTCTAGAGATGCTGTGCGAGATACCTTGCTCTTCCCCGAGAATCGCAGCAAAGCCCAAGCCCTCTCGGAAAATACTTATAAGTTCACGGAAAAGCGCCAGCTCTTGCTCAGCAAGGCCGCTGAAATTTTCGTCGGAATGAATAACTTGGCGATGCAGCAGGAAGCCGTCTCCATATATAAGAAGACCCTCGAAATTAAGAAAACTCCTGATGTTCTCGCTGACTACGGACAAGCCCTCGCCCGCCTCTACGACTGGAGCAGCGCGCTCGCTTCCGTCCAAGAAGCCTTAGACCTAGACAAGAGCAACAAAAAAGCCCTGCTCGCGAAAGGTCACATTCTTGAGTCGGCCGACGCCCCCAACGAGGCCGCCGACATATACGAACTACTGGCTCGCGCCGAACCCTTCGCAGCTGTTCTTTGTGCAAGAGCATGGTTGAACGCCGGTGACAAAGCCTCGGCTGTGAAGAAACTTGGCGAAGCCGCCAACGCAGAATCTGTTCAAAATGACCCCGTCAAGTTAGCGACCGTGCAGATTTTCCAGGCTGAAATCCACAGTCGTAAGGATGAATACGACACGGCCGAAACCAGCTTGAAAAAAGCCGTGGCGACCGCGCCCAAGTTCCCTTGGCCACACATTAAGCTTGGCTATCTCTACCTGAAAAAAGGAGATTTCGAAAAGTCTATTTCCGAATTTGAAGCGGCGCAAAAAACTGGAGGAGGCCCGGAGGCTTATCTCGGTTTGGCGATCGCCCATGAATCAAACTTCGATATCAATAAGGCGAAGGAGTTCTATCGTAAGGCAGCAGGAGCCAAATCCACCGCGACCTCTATCGGCCCAGTTATTGGCGCCGTGGCCCTCATGACTGAGCCCTTGAATCCTCAGAACGTCCGCTCTCGTGCCAAGCGTCGCCTCGGTGACCTCTATCGGGCCCTGGGAGACTTTGATCGCGCCAAACGTGAGTATCAAGAATCTCGTAAAGCCGATGAATGGAACGGCATTGCTTTGACTCGGCTCGCTCGAATTTTTAAGAAAATGAAATTCGATAGAAAGGCCAAGTCGTTCCTTAGGACGGCTGAGAGCATGAGCATGGGTTACAAGCAGGGCAACCCGATTACCTTCGAGGGCAAGGTTCGAAGACGCTCTTTGGCGACTGCCGAATTGTTCGTGACCCTCGGACTCTTCGAACAAATGGCTCAAAAATTCAGTCGGGCGAGCGACGCTTACGAGATCGCGGTAAAAATCAGTGAGAGCTTGAATCTCAAATCGACCGAAGTTTACACCCTCCAAGCGCGCCTTCTGCTCGACAGGAATCAAAAGAAAGAGGGCATTCGGAAATTCCGCACTCTGGAGCGCCTGGAAGTGAAGAACAAGATTTATCTCCAGGGATATACCGCATTCAAGAATTTCAAGAAGACCGGAGCCGTCGCTGAACTCGATAAAATGGAAGCCGCAGCGAGCGCTGTCCTCTCCCAAAACGAGAATCACTCCGCAGCTCTTCTTCTCAGAGCACAAAGCTACGCTGGTCGGAGCGCGATCCTTCGCAAGAAAATTGGCAAGCCGGATCCAGCAAAACACGCTGAAGAGATAAAGGAGATTGACCGTCTTGTGAAGAAGGCGCAACAGTTCTTCGGCGAGTCCATTTTGGTCAATCCTTATAGTGTAAGAGCGCGCATGGCTCGCGGAGCGTTTCTGACTGATCCGGTCGGAATCACCAACTATCAGGTAGCCCTTGAAGACTTTAAAGAAGTCACTAAGTTAGAAAGCGGCAACATCGACGCGCTTTATGGATATGCGTTCAGCGCCTACAGCTTGAACAACTTTTCTGATGCGCACACTGCTATCTCCAAAGCGATTCGTAAGAACTTCAACTTCAAGAAGGGCTACGCGCTTCGTGCGAAGATCTATGATCGCTTGAATCGTCCGAAAGACGCGGAGAAAGACCGTCGTAGGGCCGCCAAGTAATTCTGACGCCCTAGTGCTCTAGCCAGCGACCCTATGAATTTAAGAATGTCAGAACAGTAGTGCTTTATCTTAGGTGAACGGTCATTGCTAACGCCTTGTATCGCTCTTTGATAAATGCGTTGTTCCGCTCCTTTGCGGACAGGGCGACCGTCAATTGATCGATAATGTTCTTTTGAGCCAAGCTCAATAAGCCTTTGAGCTCTACGAGTGCGCTGATTGCGACATTTGTGTTATCGAGGCTCCACGCTTCAATTGACTGAAGCAAAAGGCCGAGACGTTTAAACATCCATTCACAATTAGTCGCTCTTTTCTTAGATCTCTCCGACAGTTTTTGCCGGAACTTGGGAATAGAGCCCTTTGTCTTCTCCTGAATGGTATCAAGAAAATTAGCCACGAGATGCGACCAGCGATGCTCAAGATCGGTCTTCATTTCAAGGTGATCAACCGCTAGAAAATAGGATTGAATGGCGTCGTCATTCATTCCTAGCGAAATTTGAATTGAAGCAAGTTGAACAAGCATCTCTGATCGCTTCATTATGTCTGGGGAAATCTTGCATGACTCCTGCAAGGCCTCTAGAGCCTTCAAACTCCATTTCTTGTAGTGCTCCCTTTCAAGATTCCTTAGCCCTATGAAAATGAGCGCTCGCTCATGAACGAGATTTGAGGCCAACTTAGGATCTTTACGTAGTTCCGCTTTGGTTGGGGGAGGAATTGTCTCGAGCGCTTCATTATGGAGCTTGGCGATGCGATGGAAGCTGGTGTAACGATATCTTAGTATCAATCGATCTTCGTTGTTTGCGGCCGTTTTGTATGCTTTGGGGAAGGTGCGAGCGGCCTCAACTTGTCGTTTCACCGAGAGATGCCCAATGCAGCGTCTTAGGAGATCGGAATAGATGAGCCATGCGCGAGAGTTGTTTGGTCTCCAACGTGTCATATGAGCGCCTAGCTCTTCAACCTGTTTGTAGGTGTTGAATTTGTGCATTGGACCGATACAGAGAAAGATGAAGTCTCCAAAGGTGACCCAGAGTTTTTTTGGGACAGACTCGCCAAATTCTTCACTAAGATATTTGCAGACGAGGAGACTATTGCCGAGATACTTCGGCCTGAAAAAATCAACCGCCCAATTCTTATATCCGAAGCGCCCACACATCCAATCTGAAAGCGCCTCCAGAATCGCCGCACGTTGGCTTGAATCTTTCTTTCTTTTGAAGAGGGTCTTTGCAGTCTTAACTGCGTTTGCAAGGTCATTCCTTGAGATAAAGAGCTTCACTGTTTGGAGGAAAGCGAGCTCCAATTCGGGGCTCAGCTGGGCATCCCGCCCGTGAATACTAATGAGTCGAATGACATCCAGATTGTTTGGGAGCTTGGTGGAGACTTGGAACCAGTATTGAGGGTAGCGCTTCGCTGAGCCATCAAGACGCTTGAGAATTTGGAAGGCCTTGTCGAATTTCTCAACGCGGACGTAACTTCTTCGCGGGCAGAATTCTCTGCGTTTCCGGCCCGCAGCAGCTTGATCGTCTCTGCGTCTGAAAGTGTTGGATCTTTTGAAGCGACGAGACCAGAGAGGAGAAGCCACTGAGTGTGTTGCTTAGAGTCTTTTCTTTTTGCGCTCGCTAAATGCTGTTTCGCGACATTGAAATCGCCTGACATATAAGCCTCTTCTGCTTGGAGAAGCCGCAGTAAAGCAAAGAGCTCACTTGTTTCAGTACTCAGCGCTGATTCTTCAAGTTTCAGTATTTTTGCTTCGAGGGCGAGAGCCTTTCTGAGGTTTAGAGTGCGACCGCTCTCCAAGTCGTTCTTTCGGGCCTCAAGGTTATTGTTTAATCGTTCTCGGAGACTCCTCAACGCGGCGCTGTTGTCCTTGGCCACAGGAGGCTTTTTGTTGGTCATGGCCCAAGCCATGACGGCTGGGGGCAATAACAGTAGAAGCAGAAACAGCAGCCACCAGTGCTTCTGCGAAGAGCGCGGCAGGGTCTCTCTATCGTGCCATTGAGAGTCGAAGAGACTGACTCCTGAAGCGCTCTTCATCTCTTCTTGATCGAGCTGGCGCTTGAGTTGCCAAACGAGCGCTTTCATATCGGGACGGTTTTTTGTAGCGCGTCTTAGGCAGGCTGCGCAGAGCAAGTCGAGCCAAGGAGGAATGGAGAGGTTGAGGGACTGAACTCGCCGAGGTCCCCGGTCCATCATCGCTTCAAAGATTCCTATTGAGCCATTCGAAATGGAGTATGGGTACTCCCCGGTGAGGCAGAAGAATAGGGTCGCGCCAAAACCCCAAATGTCCGTAGCCAAGCCGATGGGGCCAAAGTCTGAATTCGGCGAGAATTGCTCTGGCGCCATGAATGCAGGGGTTCCGAGCAATTCACCGGTGGCAGTGAGCATCACCGAGCGGCCAGTGGGACCCATTGTCGGGTCTTTTTTTGCAACTCCAAAGTCGAGCAATACCACGCGGTCTTCGTTGCTCGGTCCTTTGGCGAGAATAATGTTCTCGGGCTTCAAATCGCGATGCACAATTCCTTGGGAGTGACACACGACTAAGGCCTCGGCGAGGGAGGCCATAATTTTTGCGATGTCGAGCGGATTGGGACAAGCACCCTGTGTTCGCAGATGCTCGCGAACGACCTCTGCTAAGGTGGGCCCTTCTAGGTATTCCATGACCAGAAATGGGGATTGATTGTGCCAGCCAAAGTCCCAAATTCGTGCGACGTTCTTGTGCTGGATTTGAGCGAGAACCTGAGCTTCGCGCTGAAAGCGCATCACGTCGGTGAGCTCTTTAGGACCAGTGATGACTTTAATTGCGACGAGGCGGCCGAGTTGACGATCGCGAGCTTTATAGACGACGCCCATGCCGCCTCGGCTAACTTCCCCGAGCATCTCAAATTGCTCAGTCAGCTTGTTTGGAAGCGAGTAGGCGGATCCACCGTGAGAGCTTGAAACGGTTGGGTTGGGGCTCATTCTAAACACCCTCCATAACCGTTATAAACGCGCTTCTTATTTTAGACGAGGGGATACTGTGATTCCTGGGGTCTTTAACGAGGGAGAGTAAGTTTGATAGTCGCGCTCTGTGTCTGGGTCGTTTTGTCACCGCGATGAGCTTGGAGATAAGTGTCACTGCGACGTCCCATTGAGCGCTGTTCAGCGCAAGCCAGATGGGAACGATATGGGTATAGCGATTTGTTTTATCTCTCTCTTGGAGCAGCGACTGTAACTTCGGAACTGATTCGGGATATTTGTGGGAATGTTTACAGATCTTTCTGAAGAGATATTCCCACTTCGATTTTGAGCTGCTGTTTAAATCGCGAGCGCCGTACAGCATAGTGTCTATGCCTTCTTTGATCCGACCTTTGTCGATGAGGATCTGGCCCATGAAATAATTGATTTCGCGGATATGCTCGCCAAAGCCTCGCGGCGCAAATTTATACATTGCGAAGGCTTCCTCAACCTTTCCTAATCTTTGGAAGCTGAATCCGCGCCAGTAACACCAGTCAGCGGCCCAGCTCGCATTACCTGCAATGTCTACTTTTGTCGGTGCTGGAATCTCATCAATGCCCCTTTGTAACCAAAGACTATAAAAATAGAGTCGTTGGAAATGGGCTTCGAATTGAACGCGCTCGTTTTCATCTCGGGCCATCGCGAGGCACTGAGGTCGATAGCTGATGAGGCGCCGAAAGGCTTCTGTGGGAATGGTTTCTGCGATCTTATTGCTCGTGATTCGAAGCCATAAATCAGTGTTAGTCGGAGCCCAACGGCAGGCTCGTTCGTAAATCTCAAAACAGCGGAGGTCGAAATCACCTTTGATACCGTCTAGGTTTGCCGCGATTAAGCTTAGATTCCTCGGTATTTCTTTTGGGAGTCCCTCTCTTCCAAAATGCTCGTCCATGAAGGTCGCCAAGTTGACAAAGCGCTTCATTGTTTCGTCGTGCTGAAACTTCCTGAATTCCGTCTCTTTGGTCTCGGCTTTCACTACATCCCAAAGTGAGGTTCTAACCTTGAGCTGGAACGCCACATCTTTCAATTGATCGAGGCAGCGAGCCAATCTTCGCAGACCCGTTTTATAGTCGTTCTGTTTTAGGTTTCGGATCCCAGATCGAAACAAGGCTGTGCGGTCTTCGGGTTGAAAAATCCAATTCTTCTCCTGTTCAATAATGACCGAGGCCTCTTCGAATTGGCCTTTTGCAATCAGCACTGTTGCCTTTAAGCGCTTATCCAGGAAGCCTTTGGACTCGGCCCCGTCAATGTCGAAGATCGCTTGAGAATATTGCTTTGACTTCCAGTGCAATCGGGCTCTGAGTAGTAACAAGTCGCCGCGATTCTTCTTTAAAACAATGAGTCGCCCGAGGTTTTCAATCGCTTGTTCATAAGTGAGACGATCTTCATTGATTTCAATTAGAGTCTTCAATGTAACAAGCCGCTTAGAATTGCTTTGCCCATGCAAGTATTTCTGTGCCAACTTCAGGGCATTCTTGGCTGCTCCAAGATCTCCCAAACGGAGCGCCACTTCTCCTTCCAAGCAAGCCAATCGTCCCAAGAGGACCTGATAGATTTTTGGCATTTCGCCGTTTTCGAAGACTGTCTGGCTTGGAAGGGCGAGAGCATCCGTTACTTCACTGATCTTGACGGCGCCAGGTTGATCGAGTTTTCGCTCCAATTTCTTAAGTTTAGGCGCCCAGCGCCTCGCCTTCGCTTCGAGCACCGAGTCGGCAATGACGCCTTCTTGGTTTTTTGTGACTGTGAAGGCCGCGCCAAGCATCAAAAAGAGCAAAACGCAGAGGGAGACTCCGATGATGAGCGGGATCTTGGATCGCTGGGCTTTGACTCGTTGCCCTTGGCGGGCGCGGTCCAGGTCTTCGGCGAAGTCTTTGGCTGTTTGATAGCGCTTCCCCGGGTCTTTCGCCAGCGCCTTTAGGCATATCGCTTCAAGCCCAGGGTCGACGTTGTGACTCAACTTTGACGGAGGTTCAGGCACCTTATTAAGGATCTCCGCCATGAGCGCAGTGGCAGATTGGGATTCAAAGGGTTTTCGGCCAGCGAGGATTTCATAGAGAATCGCGCCG
>JARGOJ010000226.1 GCA_029210225.1 Planctomycetota bacterium | reverse complement strand
AACGATTGGCGGATCAAATTTTTTAACGGTGTCTCTTACTTCTACTGCGGTCGTTTTACTGTCAACGACTTCATCCCGCGCCGTCAATTCGCGCTCGCTGTTCTTTGTCGCTGGAGAACGAGTTGAGTCATTAGGCAGGCTTAGATAGACCGCGAACACAACAACAATAATCGCCGCCAAAACCAGCAGGAGACTGGGAATGAGATAGGGGGAGACACCGGACTCATCCTCAAGATTGATGCTCTCTAAAACTTCTAGAAGCTCTTCGGCGCTCTGATATCGATCGTCCGCCTCTTTCTCCAAGCAATGCAGTAAACACTCATCAATCGACGCTGGCAATTCATCATTCACCTTGCTGGGGACAGGTGGATTGAGATTGAAGATGCTCGTGATTGTCTTGTAAGGCGAGGAAGAGTGAGGGAAGGGCGATTCACCAGTGAGAATGTGATAAAAGGTCGCGCCGAGCCCCCAAATGTCGCTTTGCATGTTCGCTTGGACACCATCGGCCTGCTCTGGAGACATGTAGGCCAGGGTCCCCATCACGGACCCCTCAGCGGTGAGCGTCATGCTCTCATTGCCATTCTTGTTGTCAATACGGGCCAAGCCAAAATCTAAAAGGCAGGGGTCGCCATTTGTGTTGCGAATAAGGATGTTTTGAGGCTTCAAATCACGGTGCAAAATGCCTTTTGAGTGAGCGTGGCTCACCGCTTGGGTGACCTTCTTGAACAAGTCAAGCAGCGCTGGCAACTCAAGAGCGTTCGTCTTAATGAGATCCTTAAGCTCCTTGCCCTCGACAAACTCCATGACAAAATACGGATAGCCGTTGCTGTCATGACCAATATCATAGATTTGAATGATATAGGGATGTTGCATTTGGGCGACCGCCATCGCTTCACGGCGAAATCGCTCGTAGTCTTGTGGGGTCAAGGCCGTATCGAGGATCTTTATCGCGACTTGGCGACCCAGCTCTTGGTCGAGCGCCAAATAGACCGCTCCCATCCCGCCTCGACCTAACTCGCGCTGGATTTGGAAACGACTGTTTTGGAAATTTGGCAACTTCATTTTAAGAACGGGTCATAGACGAAGAGTTTCTTACCGAAGCGAGAGATCGCAATGATTTCTTTGACGCCATTATTATCGAGATCCGCGACGGCAATGCGAGTAGATTTCCCTATTTTTCGTCGCCAAACAGTTCTTAGAGTCTGCCCTTCAAGAATAGAAACGACGCCGCGCTCTCGCTCGGAGATGACAATGTAGTTCTTTTTGTTTTTGTCGGTGAAAGCCGCGATGTTGTCGACGACATCGTTAAAGGTTCGCGAGACTAAGCTTTCTCCGGACTGTTCAAAAACACTCAGGGTTGAGCGCTTGTTATCGCTTCCAACGCTCACGATGATCTGCGAAGCGCCTCGGCCCAATAGATCGAAGAGGAGCAATCCATGAACGGCGCCAGGGACGGTAAAAATACTGAGTTTGCGGCGCTTTACGTCTCGAATGCTAAGGTAAGCCCGGACTTTTCTCAAATTGACCTTCCCCGTTCGAATTTCTAAGAGCCGACTCTGATCTTCAGGAAAGACACGGAGCATTGCTCGCTGAGTTTGAATCTCAGGTTTCTCAAAGGTCCAGTTCCATATACGAATGTAGCCGTAGGGCCGCGTTGGGGTTACTTGAAAGACGTGTGTGGACTCATCGAGGGCGAGCACAAAACAGTCTTGAAAGCCATTCGTTTGAGCATCCATGACCAAGGGCGCAATCTGGCTAAAGGAGCCGTATTTCGCTTCGTACATTTTTGGTTCAAGAGTGAAAGCGCGGTCTCCTGGCATTATTACCTGGTAAACCCCGCCTACCATTGCGACAAATGCTCCGGGGCCGTCCGACAGTTCACAATACACAGGCTGACCTGGGCTTCGTTCAGCGGAGAAGGCCACGGTTGAGATGATCTCTCCAGAGTGCGGCTCGAGAAAGGCGATCTCTGGCTTGTTCAATCTAGACAGCTTTGACACCGCTAAACAGGGTTTTGATTTGAGGAAGCCCAGCGCCGGCCGAGCCCATCGACAGGCGAATTGATCAAAGGTCCACAGCGCCCTGCCATCCTTACCGGAAATCGCAAAGACGAAGGCTGCGTTCGCCGCCGGTACTCCTCGCCTCTGGTCAATTCCAGTCACGAGAATGTCTTGGATCTCGTCACCGTTGACGTCCTGAATGAGCGGAGGGGCCCAGGCATTGGATGATTGGAACTCGGCGTCGAACAACAATTCACTCCGACACTGAAAAACTAACTCCCGATCCCTATTGATTTCAATTGTCTTAACCGAATCGTGACATTGGGGTTGCGACGCGACGAAGGTATAGCGACCAAGCCCTAACTCTAAGGTATTCTTTGAAGTTGGTGGCCCGATTCGGTTCCCCCGGCGATCTTCAATTGAGACTGTCATGTCTTTGGCTGTTGACAATTGAATGTTAAAGGTCGTTTGGACGGCCGCGTTGTAGTCTTCAATCTCTTTCGGAAGCCGAACGCTTAAGGTTGCTCCGTCTCGGCGAATCGAGAGCTCTCTCGTGCCGTCGGGAATTTCTAATAGCCAATCTTCTCCCGTGCTCTCTCTTCGCAGCTTCACTGCACCGCGCCAGACGGTCGTTTTGTCTGAAGCAATCTTCAATTTAATCCAGGTCGTCTTTCCATCGTTACTGGACGATTGAAAGGAGGCAAAACTAAGACCGATCAGAATAAGGACGGCGAATCCGACTCCGACCGCGATTGCCAGCCAGGGGACCTTTCTGTGAGGTCCCAAATCCTTCCAATTCAACAGCGCATTCTTAAACTGGCTTGAAGTCGGCCGAACGCTCGGGTCTTTAGTTAAAGCTTGGAGCGTGAGCAGTTCCAAATTAGCGGGCACCGTTGGATTGATGCTTCGAAGGGTCGGGGGAGCCTCGGAGAGGATGCTCATGAGTATTTTCATAGAGTTGTTGGCAACATAAGGCGCTCGCCCAGTTAAGGAGAAGAACAAGGACGCGCCGAGTCCATAAACGTCTGTTGCCTGGGTCGCACGTTGGCCATCGACTTGCTCGGGGGCCATATAAGACGGGGTCCCTACGATCTCATTCTCTTCAGTGAGGGTGATATGTTTGACAGAGTCTTCAAAGCGCGCCAAGCCAAAGTCGAGAAGTACCACGCGCCCAGACTTACAGAGGAACAAGTTTGAGGGTTTTACATCTCTATGAAGAATCCCTTGAGAGTGGGCATATTCAAGGGCTTCCGCGAACTGATGATAAAAACGAATGAGATCCTCAAAGCTGTGTTGATCGGTTTGCAGGGTGTCGAAGCTCTGCCCTTCGAGGTATTCGACAACTATGTAAGGGAGGCCCAAGTCGCTTTGACCGATCTCATGGATACGGAGAATCGAAGGATGAGATAACTTCGCGAGAGCTTCTCCTTCTCTAGAAAAGCGCTCCCGCAGCTTTAGCCCAGCATCACCGTCGATGACTTTGATGGCGACATTTCGTTTCAAGGCAGGATCTTGGGCGAGATAGACCGATCCCATACCACCCCGACCAAGCTCTTTGATAACTTGAAAACGACCAAACTTGGGAGGGAATGAGGAAGGGTGCTGGGATGACGCCATATATTCCTAAAGCAGATTTTTTTTCGAAGAAATAGAATACAAAATGAAAGGTCTTCGCGCTTTCTTTGTCTTTAGTTACGAACACAGAAGAGGTCAAGAATAGAGTTCCTTCGATTCAGAATCCCCAAAGTCTTGGTTCGAGTCCAAGCGCGGCCGCTCGTGGTCGTGTAGCCCAATTGGTAGAGGCAGGAATAGACACTTTGTTCGCTTCTTTCTGTTCTGTGTTTTTTTTATGGCCCCATCGTCTAGTCAGGTCCAGGACTCAAGGTTTTCATCCTTGCAACCGGGGTTCAAATCCCCGTGGGGTCAAGTTTTTAGAATGATTGATGGCTTTTAGAGCTATCAATCATTCTTTTTTATCAGCGTCATTTATCAACGCAATTCCATTCAATGATTTTTAGTTTATCGGTGCAGGCGGGAGCGAATTCCGACCTGTTTTTTTGTATCTCCAGATTGAGAGGAGAAGATCATGGCTCGCGTAGGATTCACAAAGTCAACGAAGGTGTCTGCCACTAAGAGAGACGACGCCATCTTTAATAAGCAGGGAGGCATCGGACATCGTATTGACGACCCGACGCAAAAATTGCTTGCTATGGTCGGATCTTATCTTGGAGAGCCGGGCTTCTTCCCAGATAAAGAGCCTTCGAAGCTCAGCTTGAAATCTTACAACGTCATGGTGCTTGATCAGCGGGGCCGTGAGCTTTTTGAAGCCGCTCTTGAAGTGGCGCAAGGCGCTCATCCCGAAGACGTTCTTGTCATCGCTCACTGGGCGCGGCAAGAGCTAAACATGCGCCTCGCGCCTCAGTTGCTCTTTGTCGCAGCGGCTCGCTCAATTCGCGTTTCTAATGAGGCTTCTCCATTAATTCGGTACTTGCCGAAAATCGCATCTCGTCCGGACGATCTCTTGCAGGTCTTGGCTCTTTACAATTGCCTCTTTGGTCAACGAAAAGTGGGAGCGAAATTTCCAAAGGCAAAATTGCCGAGTTGCTTGAAGCGAGCGATGGCGCAAACAATGGCTAATTACTCCGACTACCAATTGTTAAAATACAATAACAGGAGTCAGCATCCCAATTGGGCGGACGCGCTCGGCGCATTGCGCGGTGGACGCCTGGTTCCAAAGGCAAAGCGGAAGGCTGATGGTCACTTCCCATTCAGTCAGGGTATGAAAGATTACCTTGTTGATGGAAAGGTGTCAGTCGCTTCCCCTGTTGCTGTGAAGGCGCGTTACGACTTCTTCCGTTTGGCGAAAGATCATCCGCTTAATGAGGAAGTTGACGTGATGATGAAAGCCGGACGATTGACCTGGGAGAACTTCGTGAGTCACTTTGGTCAAACTGAAGATCCAGAACGCTTGAAAGCCGTTTGGCAACGAGCATTTCAATTGATGCCCTACATGGCGAAGCTGCGCAATCTAAGAAATGGAATGACGGCCAAAGTGCCTGACCTTGAAAAGATTGCTCAATCTTTGGCTGACCCAAAGGCCGTATTGAAAGGAAAGCAATTGCCATTTCGCTACTTCTCTGCGGCCCGGGCATTGACGGCGCTTAAGACTAATCCTAAGGCCGTTAAGAAGGTCGTGAAAATCTTGGATGAGGCCTTGGAGGTGAGCGTCGCGAATCTCCCGACTTTTCAGGGACGGACCGCGATCTTTGTCGACTGCAGCGGCTCTATGTCGTGGAAACCAATCTCCAAAGACTCGACCTTATATCCAATGGATGTTGCGTGTTTGCTCGGAGCATTGATGAAGCGGGTTTCCAATGATGGTCATGCTCTGGCTTTCGCGACGACTGTCAAGCCTGTCGCGATTCAGCCCCACCTTGGTGTTATGGAGATGGCGCGAAAAATTCGTATGGCAGGTCGAAATTGTGGAGGCGGAACCAACATCGCTGGATGTATTGAGTATTTGAGAGAAAAGTCGATCAAGGTCGACAGGATTTTGATGCTCAGCGACATGCAACCAGGTGTTGGTGGTGCGGTAGGCGACGCCCTGCGTAAGTATCGCTCCCAATTCGGTGCCTGTTTCTACCACTCCATCGATTTGCAGGCCCATGGTCAATCGACTGTGCCCGCAAACGATCCAGGGGTTCACTTGTTGAGCGGCTTCTCTGAAAAGATCGTCCAGCTCATCGCGAACTTTGAGACGAAGCTTGAGCCTAAGGTTGAGGCAGCGAATGTGCTCCCCGACCTGATCGACTTGCGAACACGCTTCAGTATCGGAACACAGAGCGCCGCTTAAGCCACTAAAAGAGTTTGGAGGACCGCAAAAGCACTCGCTGGGCGGTCCTCTGGACGTTTTTCCAAGAGCTTTGCGATCATCGCTTCCATATCCTTGGAGAACGGAGCGAGGTCGGGGCGGGCGTCGGCCATGCTTCGTGGTTCCTCGAATAGGTGGCCGCTGAGCATAGCGTTCGTGGTGTCCTTATCGAAGGGCAAATCGCCGGTCAACATTTCAAAGAAGGAGACTCCGAGGGCATAGAGGTCGACGGCAGGGGTGATGTTTAGCCCCCGAATCGATTCGGGGGCAAGGAAAGCTGGGGTCCCGGTGATTTGACCGATGACCGTCATGAAGATATCAGCCTTGCTTTGATTAAAACTCTTAAACTGCTCCGGGTCTGCCGGGCGCGCCAAGCCGAAGTCCATGATCTTGACGATCTCTTTGTCACCCTTGCGACTCACGAGTATGTTCTCTGGTTTGAGGTCACGGTGGATCAAGCCGAATTCGTGAATGGCCTGAAGTCCACGGACGATTTGAACGGCCATCTTTAAGAAGCGTCGCCATGGGAAGGGTCCTTCCCGGACCATAATATCCCCCAGTAACTCACCATCGACATATTCCATAGCTAGGTAGGGATAGCCTTCGGGTGTCTCACCGCTACTTATAGTCCGCACAACATTGGGGTGCGCGAGGTTTTGAGAAACTCGGATCTCGCGGTGGAAGCGCTGAGCGACATCGGAGGCTTCGTCGTCGCTCCCGAGGGTGACTTTTACAGCGACTGGGCCATTCGTTTGCAGGTCGGTGGCGCGATAAACGACGCCCATGCTTCCTCGACCAATCGTCTCTTCGAGGCGAAACCGATTGGACAAGGTCCCAAGATCGGAAGTTCGTGGAGTTCCGGGGTAACGTCCGCTTGGGGTGCGCTTCTGCTCGGCTTGACGGCGACTCTTGCCTTTTTGAGCACGAGATTTTGTAAGCGCCCGCTCAAGGCCTTCATAGTTGGTTTCTATGTAGTGATCGAGAATGTTCTGCTGGTGTTTCTTTAGGCGCTTGAGACCTTTTTGAACGCACTGATCAACCTTCTCTTTGGGCATAAGGTTATAGCGCTCGATCATCGTCGCCAGGGACTCACTGTAGCCCTCGGAACGCTGCTTCTGTTGGAGCTTCTTAAGCTTGGCGCCAGCGATGCCTTTGCTCTCTCCGAGGATGTCGGCAATGGTGCTCTCGAGCATCATAAGCTGATACTTCGCACGCTTTTGTCGAGCGGACTGAAACTGCTCGTCGGAGATGAACTGCCCCATCTTGACGAGGTCGGAGAACGATCCCCCCTCGCGAGCAACCTTCATGAGCAAGCGCTTGAGCACTATCACACGTACAAGTTCCTCTTCTGCAAGAATCTTGGCGAGTAAGACATCTCCAAAAGCTAAGTGACTCAAGGTGCACCCCTTATGACTGATCGTTGAAGGATGCATCATAAAGAACTTCGGGCCCAATGGGAATTGTCAGAATGGGATGACAGGCATTTAAGAGTTTTTGGTCCTTAGGGCAATACAAATGAAACCGCAACTTAAAGATATCAATTCAATATTAAAAAACGGGGAGAACTCCCATGACTAAAACTAAACTCCATCAAATCTTGGCCATTGAGAAAAGCGTTAAAACACGCGTCTCCCGTCAATTTACCGAGGCCACTAAAATTGTCTCCCGCCCCGACCTCTTCAATGGCTTTAGCAAAGACTACAGCGCCAAAGACGAAGACGGCGACATCTACCCGCCGGAACGGAAGCGCGTTCAAACCAACGCTGCAGACTTGCTTCGGGACACTGGAAAAATGCTCGGTGAGCTGTTCAATGTGACCGCGCAGAAAGACTACGCAAACTGCTACGCTCGGGCCGACGTTGTCCTTGAAGGTCAGACAGAACCACTTCTCAAAGACGTTCCTGTCACCTTTCTGCTCTTCCTTGAGAAGCAATTGACTGAGCTTCACTCCTTCGCAAATCGGGCTCCTGTTCTCGACCCTGCGGAAGAATGGCACTTTGACACTCACGCCAATATCTTCAAAACCCCAGCCACTCAAACCACGAAAACAAAGAAGGTGCAAAAGCCAATTGTGCTCCACCCACCGACTAAAGAACACCCTGCGCAGACTCAGCTCATCACTGAAGACGCCATTGTTGGACACTGGAAAACTGTGAAGCAAAGCGGCGCGCTCCCCGCCCCCCTCAAGACAGCCCTCCTCGAAAAAATCGAAACGCTTACGAAAGCGGTGAAGTTTGCTCGGGAAGCAGCGAACGCTGTGGAAGCTCCGAAACATGAGCTTGGCCGCGCTGTCCACGGATTCCTGTTCGATAACTAATCAGGGACTATAAAAACACCTATTTGAAGGTAAGTTGAACTTGAATCTCAATTTCAGCTGGTTGATCTAAGGGAATTGAAAAGCGACCGGGACTCACACCTTGGCGCTTTCAATCCCAAGGGGACAGCAACTCACATTCAATCTCTCCTTCAAAGTTTAGCAAGCGTCGGTTTTCAACTAAGCGACCGCCTTTTATTTCAAAGACTAAGTCATGGGTTCGAATCCCATCCCCTGTATAAATGGCCCCGAACGATAAGTGTCAGGACCATTCATACGGGGGTAACTCAGCGGTAGAGTGAGTCTCCTATTTTGGGATGAGGCTTAAAAGTAATAGTGAAAAATAGCCGACACCATTGATCGCCGAGGGAAGGTAAGACCCCCGGCGATCTCCATTTTTTCTCACTGAAATTTGGCAGGCGCTCACTCTATTAGTCTTTGCTTCCAACCCTCCCTCTCTTAGAATGACCAGGAAATGAGCGGGAGAAGAACATGGCTTGGATAAAGAAGATTGAACCGGGCGAGGCAAGCGGACATGTTCGCCGTGAATACGACATGGCCCAAAAACGTGCGGGCTATATCGCCCAGATTCTCCAAGTGATGAGCCTCGATGGCAGCATCCTGCGGAATTCAATGAACATCTATAAGGCCATCATGTTTGGCCCGGGCACCGTCACTCGCTCAGAGAGAGAAGCGATGGCGACGCTGGTTTCCGCCGTCAACCATTGCCATTACTGAAGTCAGTCCCATGGACAAGAACTCCGTGCTGAGATCTTAAATGAAAATGGAACAGAAGAGTGGGCCAGCGAATTGACCGAGGCGGTGATGAAGGCCGAAATTCCTCCCGCCGCGTCTCCGAGGCTGAGCAGCCTGCTGGGCTATGCCTACAAACTAACAAAAACTCCCGGGGATATGACAGAGGCCGATTTAGAACCATTGAGAAACGCCGGGGTCGACGACGCTGAGATCTCTCATAGCGCTCAAGTCATTTCTTACTTCAATTATATTAATCGCATCGCTGACGGGCTCGGCGTCGATTTAGAAACTTGGATGCCCCAGCCGACCTAAGTGGCTAGTTTCAATTCAATTGTAATTCAATCTTTGGAAATTGATCGGGGCTCTGAGGCTCGCTCGCAGCAAATTGGAGGAAAGCCTCTGCGTGAGCTTTGAGGTCAAGCCCCATATAACGTCCGTCAATGTCTTTAGCGATCGTGAGCAGCCGCTTCGTGCCAATCTTGGTCAGCTTTTTGAAGCCCGTCGGTTGCTTCATTAGAATTTTCAAAGTCGCGGCGGATAGCTGGATAAGCGCTTGTAACAATTGGCGCTGTGTCTCATCGACCGATTCGCACTTTAACCAGAGCCCCTCCCAAGCTTCGTGAGATTCCCAGAAGAAGCCATGATTATAGAGATCGACGCCATAAAGGTAGTCTTCGTTATCGCGCCAGGCATCCGAAGAGATATATTCGGGCTCGTGTTCTTCCTGTCCATAGGAGTGGCCTTTGGGATCCCGATTGGGGTGCGGATGCAAGCCAGGGACGAAGGCATAGGGAGGAAAAGGGCGCTTTGGATGGTGTCGTGTCATAAGAGTATCCCGCGGCGATTAAAGCACCTTGGCTAGCTGACGTTCGAGCCGACCAAAAAGGGTCGCGCTTAAGATTAACACAGCCGCAGTCATCGCGACCGTGATCAATAAAAGAGTCCAATCTGGGGCTTCTCCTTTCATGAGAATGGCCCGGTAGCCATTCCAAAGACCAACAAGCGGGTTGAAAGAAAGGGGGAGGCGGAGATGCTCTGGAACTTGATCGAGGGTGTAAAGCGTTGGAGAAGCGAAGAACCAGAGCTGCATTAAGAAACTGGTGAAGTTTCCCGCGTCTTTGAACCACGCGCCAAACATGGCCATGAACATACAAAACCCGAGAGTCAGAAGGGCTTGCAAGACCATTAACAGAGGGAGGAGCAGAATCCAGGCTGTCGGACTGACGCCGTAATAGAGCATGAGGGGTATGAGAATGAGGAAGCCCGACGACATGTAAACTAACTGAGAAAGGACGATACTCGCCGGTAACACCATCTTAGGAAAGGGGACCCGAGTGATGACCGCCTGACTGTTTCGCATAACAGAGACGCTGTGATTCAGTGAATTGGAGAAGGCCTTCCACGGCAACAACGCACAAAAGAGGAAGAGCAGATATTGCGGCGTGCCGCGTTGTAAGACGATATCAATGACGAAGGTGTAAACACCCATCATGAGGAAAGGATCAAGCAGCCACCAAAAATAGTGAAGCGTTGCCCCACGGGCGCTGTTCTTTAGTTCGGAGAGGAACAGAGCTTTGAGTAAATGTCGGCCAGTGTATAGCGAATAGAGAGTGTTTAGCGGACCGTTGCTTGGCCTCTGACGCGGGTTTTCTAAGGCGAGGCTCATAGGCGGTTTAGACTTTGCCTTTATTCATCAATCGTTCTACTTTTGCAGTCCAAGATTGAATGACATCTTCAGTTGGAATGACATCCCAACTTCCCTCACTGATTTCGCTGAAGAGTTGTTCGATCCC
>JARGOJ010000225.1 GCA_029210225.1 Planctomycetota bacterium | reverse complement strand
AACCATTTTTGAAAGCGATTCAGTTGTATATATTGACGACTACGCCCACCACCCCACGGCGGTCTCTGCTGTCATTGAAACCGCCCACCGCCGCTTCCCCGGAAAGAGAGTGATCGCGGTTTTTGAACCTCACCAACATAACCGAACGCGCCGCCTCTTCGAGGACTTCAAAGCGGCACTTGGAAAGGCTGATCGGGTCTTAGTGACGGACATCTTCCGTTGTCGGGATGCTGATGACGACGTCGAAGCGGTTGGCGGAAAGCAACTGGCTAAGGCTGTTTACGACGCGTTTCCTGGTAGCAAAGCTCGTCATGTCTCGGGCCAGGATGCCATCTTGCACCAGCTCCGGGCCTCCGTCAAAGAGGGCGACACGGTGCTCTTTATGGGTGCCGGCACAATCAGCTCTGTCGCTCAACGTTTTGCCGCAATGGGAAGGGCTGCCCGGGAGCAAACCCAGGTGGACGCAGCCAAGTGCGCCGCGAGTGGGCGTGTCGAACGGCCACGTTTTCTCGCCGCCCCGGTTGAGTCGATCGTCGAGCGCGAGCTTGGGAAAATTACGAGTCACAATGAGTCCCTCTCCCGGTACACCTCTTTCCGTGCTGGGGGCAAGGCGCGCTATTTCTTGAGACCAAGAACACTTCAGGAAGCCGTTGAGTCAGTCACGCTGCTCCGCAAATTAGGGATTCCCTTCCACCTGTTAGGTGGCGGGAGCAACACCCTGTTCCGGGACGGAACCTTTCCTGGGGCCGTCATCGCGACGCGGCAGATCAACCGCATTACGATGCGCCCGAATGGGCTCTACACCGAGTGCGGCGCGCTGCTTCAGAAGGTCATTCACCGAGCAGAAATACTTGGCTACGCGGGCCTTGAAGGCCTCGCAGGTATTCCCGCGACGATGGGCGGCGCGGTCACTATGAACGCGGGAGGCGCTCCCAACACGGCGGCTGTGGGGGACTACGTGGCGCGGGTTCAAGTGCTTGAGGCTGACGGCTCGGTGCGTTGGATCGACGCGGCGGACGCGAACTTTTCTTATCGCAAGACAGAGCTGAACGGTCGCATGGTTTTGGCGGTTGAGCTTTCAGGCTTCAGCATCGACGAGCCCGGTGCGATTCGAGCGCGGCGTTTTGCCGCGGCCCGCAAAAAGGCTGCCCAGCAGCCCTTGTCTCTGGCGAGCGCCGGTTGCGTTTTCCGAAATCCAACTGGAGACAGCGCTGGTCGGCTGATCGATTCTCTTGGTTTCAAGGGCTTCTCCACCGGGAGCGCTGAGGTCAGTGATCGCCACGCGAACTTCATTATCAACCGCGACGGGGCGTCAGCGAACGAAATCATTGGCCTGATTGAGACCCTTAAAAAAGGCGTCTTTGAGAAGACCGGACAATCACTCGAAATGGAACTACAAGTCAAATAGGGAGGTGCACTGTGAAAGCAATCGGTCGAATTCGTTCAAAATCAGGCAATTTTTCACGGAGTCGTCGGGTCACCCGGCGTCGAGGCACCCGCCGCATGCAGGGAGCTGGGAAAACCGAATACAAGAAGATCGCGGTGCTTATGGGAGGAGTTTCCCGTGAGCGCTCGGTGTCATTGAAATCGGGCCGGGCTGTCCTCAAGGCGCTTCGAGAAGCCGGAAAGAAAGCCATACCCATCGTTATCAACTACGACGATGAGCGCGCTTTAGAGGCTATTCCCAGCGACTGCGATGTTGCATTCATCGCGCTCCACGGACGCTTTGGCGAAGATGGCCGGGTTCAAAAGCTGCTCGCCGAGAAGGGCATTCCTTTTACCGGCGCCGGTCCCGCAGCCAGCGCCCTGGCCTTCGATAAAATTGAGTCTAAGAAGCGCATGATCGCTGCTGGAATCCCAACCCCCGAATCCGTTGCTCTCTACTTCCCGTGGACTAAGAATAAGGTGCGGGCGGCGCTCGCAAAGGTCGAAGAGTATCCCGTTGTCATTAAACCTGCGACCGAAGGCTCGTCGATTGGAGTCTCGATTGCCCACTCGGCCTATGAAGCCCGGAGCATGATCGAAGCGGCTCGCAAGTATTCAGACAACGTTCTTATCGAGCGCTTTATTCCCGGGCGAGAAATGACGGTTCCTATCTTTAGAGGCCTTCACTTACCTATGGTTGAGAGTGTCACGAATCAGGATTTCTTCACCTACTACGCGAAGTATGAAGACAACAAGACGGTCTACGAAGTGGCGCCTGCGCTTGCTCCAGACACTCAAGGTTGGATTCACAAGGCGGCCAGAGGAGCTCACAAGGTCCTCGGTTGCGATCCCTTCTCACGAGTTGACATTCGCCTTGATCCCGAGGGCCGTCCCTGGGTCCTTGAAGTCAATACCATTCCCGGTTTGACGGCGAGCAGCCTGCTTCCAAAGGCGGCCGCGCATTGCGGACTTACATTCGCAGATCTCTGTATTCTCATGATCGAGAATGCCGCGACTCGAACGTCGACCCCCATGAAAAACGAAAGAGCAGTGGTATGAGTGGTCCGAAGTCTCAAACAAACACGACACAAAGCTCCCTTGAATCGAAAGTTCTGGGCGCCGCAAACTGGTTCTTTAACCGCGCTTTGTCCTGGACCGTTCAATCTCTGAAGCGACCAGAAACGCGGCGATTGATTGTCGTCGGGGCGTTCATGGCCGGCTTTTGTTATCTCTCAGAATACGTTCAAGCGGACGTACAGAAGATGAAGAAGTTTGAGGTGCCTCTCACCGAGCTAAAAGTGAGCCCGCCGCCTGGCTTTCTCTCGAAACAAGCCGCCATTGATGTCCAGGGATTGGCGCTTCCAGAGGGGGGCAAGGGTTTCTCAGTCTTCGATGATCGTCTGGTCCCGACCATGGCCTATGTCCTCGAAGGATTGCCCTGGGTCGATAAGGTCGAGTTTATGCGCCTCGAATACCCAGGGAAGATTCGCTTTGGCCTCTCTGTTCTAGAGCCTACAGCGCTTGTGAAGTCCATATCGGGGGGCACGGTCGTGGTCGCTAAGGACGGCCGACGCTTCCCGAGAGATTACTTGAAGGGTTTGGATGTCGAAGGCTCTCCCACTCTCCCTTTGATTATCGGCTTGGATATGCGCCAGGGAGGGAAGGATGTCTTACTCTCAGCGCTCACCTTTGTCGAACGCCTCCGGGAGCAAAAGCTTCTTAAGAAAGCGAACATCAAAGTTATCGACGTCTCCAATCACAAAGGCACGAAGGATCCTAAGCAGAGCGAGATCCTCTTGATCAATGAGCAGGGCACCGTGATTGAGTGGGGGCGCCTAGAAGATGGCCGCCGGGTTCACCTCAGCTTCGCGACCAAATCGATGAAGCTCCAGCGCTTCTTGCAGAAGGGACCAGAGATGGCCGAGGTGAAATCAGTCGCGCTGCGCTGGCACGAGACCGTCTACCTCAGTCGGGAGAACGAGAACAACGTCGCGAGCCGCAAGTAAAGCTACTTTGTCGCGCCCTGCAACCCCGTTGTAATGCGCGCTCGGAATCGATAGAAGTCGCCGCTGCGTGTTAATTTAAGCGCAGCGAGCGACTTTCTCCATTCATAGATCAGCTCGTCTTCGGAGGCCCCGTAGACCCAGAGATAGTTTCCCTTTGGTCCATGATAGAGCTGGAAGAATCGATCCCAGCCATACTTCGTAACCAGGTATTTGACGAAGGACCCCGAAGCGTCATAGTCGACCCGGCTCATCCCCTTTTCTAAGCGACTTGGTTTGAGGGAGCGGAGCATGCTGAGGTCGATATAGACCAAGACTCGGAGGTCGAGAGAGGCTTTCTTCTCTGGGCCCCAAAGCAACTCTGTGAGATAACAAGCGAGGCCTTCATCCGCCGGAGCCCAGGACGACCCGGCGAGGTAGTGAACAAGCTCATGGGTGACGTCGTGGCGCCCAATATAGTGCTTCGCAATCTCAATGCCTGACTTATCTGTGAAGGACCGACCGGGGCGATCGACGACTCTTGCTCGTATGGGCGGAATGTCAGGGAGAAACTCTTCCGGAGTCGGGCGCTTGGCTGGAGCTATGGCCGAGACCTGCCTTTTCCGTGCGTAGAAATCGCCTGGGCGGATATAGGGTCCGATACGTTCGAGAAGCTTGACTTTGGCCTCATGGGCTTCCCGCATCACCTTTTTCAACTCTGCTTTGGAGAGGCAACGATTCACATTGGTGATGTGAAAGTGATGGGTTTGGACGATCTCGTCGGGGCTTGACGGCTGGGAATCATTCGTTGACTGACAGGCGGCCGTCAACACAGCCAAGAGAGCGAAGAGCGCCCAAAATCCTTTGCCATGGAAACGACCTTTCCTCACTACGATCCCTTTTTCCTTTGCCGGAACCATTGGTCGAGCTCTTTGGCAGTCGGGTCGACGAGGACAAGCTCTCCATTTTTATTGATGAGCAGCAAGAGTGGGTTGGAGCTCAAGCACAGGGCTTCACGTGTTTGGTCCTTTGAATCTTGAATACAACGCTCAATGACGCCTGGAATAGGCTTGTTCTTACTCTTCGTTGATCGGGTTAGCGCCAATGCTATGACCTGTCCGCCGTGGCTTTGCAATGCTCGAAGATACTCAGGGAGATTGTGCCTGGCAAAAGGATGCCCCTTCGACCAAATCCAAACGAGGGTGATTTCTTTCTTCTTGGGAGGGAGCTGAAAATTGGGGTCGGCTAGAGTGGGGAACTTTGGACCCGCGGCGCTAAGAATATCTTGGTAGATCTCGGGCAGGCGGCCCGGGTTATCACGGCGGGCAAAGGCAATTTGTAAGCGACGAGCAGCGTTTCGTGTCTCGGTTTGTTTTAGAAGCTCCCGGAGAAGGCCCTGAGCCGATTTCACTTGCTTGACGGAGAGTAAGAGACGAAGCCGCTCGAAGCGGACCTTTTGGTGTTGCTTTGCCGCGATGACTTTGAGCGTGGAAGCGCTCGCATTCATCTCTGCGAATGCGCGCTTTTCTTCACTGATCAGGGCCTTTAACCATTGATCTCGAAGACCCTTCAGGGGAAGATCAACCTTTCGCGCCTTCTTGAAGCCCTCTTCGTGAGATTTTCGGACCTTTTCAAAGACCTTGAGCCATGCTTTCTCAAGGGTCGCTTGTTTCTGTTGCGCTGACTTCTTCACTTTCACCGGGGCTTTGTCCTGAGCAGCGCAGGGGAAGACTGTGAGTGCGAAGAGGATGGATGTCATGAGGATGATGGAGTTCGCTGGCATGGAGACCTTTCGTTTTCTTTCAGCGACCGTTTAGGGCGTGATTTGATTAGAAACAGTATAATTTTCGAGCTTATTTCGGTGGATGAAAATGGCTAGGACTCTTGGTGAGTGAAACTTTAAACGGTGTTGTCACGCGAATCGCGGGATTGGCATCGACGGTTGATTGTGGAGAACGAGGGATCTTTACCTGTGATTTTCGTGGTCGACTGTTCAGAAAACAAAACCTTCGATTAGCTGTGGGAGATCGAGTCTCGGTCCTCGTCGAAGATGCCGTCCCAGGTTCTCCTGACTCCGAAGACCAAGACCCAACGAGAGAGCTTCGGGGAGTCATCGAAAAAGTTGAGAAGCGTCGATCCTCTCTTCGCCGTCCCCGAGAAAGTAAGCGAGACCAGGTCCTCTGCGCGAATATTGATCACGTTTTCGTCGTCACCTCGGTTTTCGATCCGGTGTACAAAAAGGGCTTCATAGACCGGGTCCTCGTCGCCGTGGAGCGAGAACGACTCCAAGCCACATTGATTTTTAACAAAATTGATTTGTTGCAGGACGACGATCACTTTGCGCTTCTCCTCGAAGACCTCGCCGTCTATCGCGACCTTGGTTATGAGATGCTTTTTGTGAGTGCCGATTCGGGCTATGGCTTAAAGGATCTTCAGGCCTTGCTGAAAGATACGGTCTCGGTGTTTACCGGGCCATCCGGGGTCGGGAAATCAACGTTACTCAACAAATTATGCCCTGGTCTTCAATTGAGAACTGGGGATGTCGGGAAAAGTGGCAAGGGCCGCCATGTGACTACCTCAGCGATCCTGTTAAAGTTAGCACAGGGTGGTTTTGTCGTGGATACGCCGGGGGTGAGAGCCTTCGGAATTAGTGGCTTGAAGCCTGAAGATTTGGCAACTTTCTTTCGCGATATTCGGGAAATTCAGTCAAACTGTCGTTTTAGGAACTGTCGACATTGCGAAGAACCGGGATGCGCGGTTCTGGAAGCCGTCGATGAAGGAGAGCTTTCACTGGAGCGGTACGAAAGTTACATGCGGATCTATGACGATTTAGTCAGTGAGAAGGCGCGAAGCCCTCGCAAGTCTCGGACTCTGGGACGTCCGGGATCATCGTAAGGACGAGGGATGTTGACTGATAGGAAGTTACTTAAGCAAATCACACAGGCGCTGCTTCGCAAGCCGACCTGGAAGATCATCGTACGCAATAACTCTTGGCTTTGCCCTTTTTGCGGCATGATCGGCGCTCGCCATCTCAGCATGGAAGAGCAAATCGAAGGCAAGATCGCACAACACCTCACGGCAGAGTGTGAGGCATGGCAAAACTTCGCTGGACCCGAACAAAGCCTTGATGACCTTCGGCGCCGTGCGAAGCTTATCATCTTTAAAATTCGCATTGGCAAGTGGATAATCTCAGACCGCCGCTACAGCATGGCGACGGACGACGGCAGCTGGATCTGTCCGTATTGCGCAACCCTCACCGATGTTGGTCTCCCCGACGGCGACCCGCGGGCTCCAGGGACCTACGGTGACGCTCCCGAAGAAAGCCCTTTTCTCACCGGGATCGCTCGCCACTTCCTGCAGTGTAAGGGCTTTGAGGCCGAGCAACTGCAATCCCAGCAGCAGCTCGACGAAATTAAAGCCAAGGTCAATCGGCAATCCCGGCAAACACAGGTTCAAGACCGTTTCCTCAAAGAACCTGAGTGGCAACTGCTCGATTCCGAGCGCAACTGGCTCTGCCCATTTTGCGCCAATTCAACCAAGGTTAAGTTCCCCAATACTGGACCCACTCCACAGTTCTACAAAGGTCTCGGCGAGCATCTCCTCGTCTGTCGCTCCTACCGTTCGCTGCGTGGGAAGCCTCGCCCAGTGAAATACCTCACTGAAAAGGTCGCGGCTCTGGGTCGAGAGCGGAGGTTGGAAGCGCTCCGTCGTAAGATTGGCAGCCACGCCATTTGGCGTTGTCGAGATTCTGCGCTTCGTTGGTACTGCCCCTACTGCGCAGAGAGAGCTGGTTTCCTCTTTCCTGATGCCCAGAAGAACGACCCCGTTGTCTTTGGCAAATTTACCGATGAGGTCCTCAATCACCTTCGGCGTTGCCCGGTTTACAAGCAACGAAAAGCGAGCATTAAGAGCAAAGAGGTCATGTTTGAGGTCTTGCAAAAGGCCAATCAAACTTATCAGGCCCACCAAGCGTTGATGATCCGATTTCAGAGCAACCCTTTGTTTAAAGTCGTCTCCGACGATCGATCGTGGGTCTGTCCTTACTGTGTGGCCATCGCTGACGAAGTCGAACTCGATCCTGACCTCGGCCATATGAAGGACCACGATTCCTTTGTTCCCGTGGCGGAGCTTGTCTTCACACACTTGCGTTCGTGTCCCGGATATCGGGGTGGGGCGGAGCCCACAGCAAGCTTGGCAGACCTCAAGGCGGAGGTGATGCAGCGCTCCCATGAGCTTGGCGATCACGATGACCTCGGTGTCACTCGAATCACTGATGAATGGACCAAGCTCAAAGAAGAAATCGCTCTGCATCAGAGTGTGGAAGAGGGAGACGAAGATGCTCTCCAGGCATCGATAGAGAGCGCTAAGGCGACACGTCGGCGCTTACTTCCAAATCTCCCTGAGATCCCTGGTTATGACTTTGCTGCCGAACAGATTTCTTGTGAGGATATCGGCGGCGACTTCTACGATTTCTTTGCGGTCAACGAGCAAGTCTGGGGAGTTGTCATTGGTGGCATCTCCGATCATGGGGTTGAGGCGACGCTCACTATGAGCCTCACGAAGAAGTTGCTCCAGAGCCACGGACGGCGACAGAGATCTTGCACAGAGACGCTTGTCCTGACGAATCAGGATATTTACGAGGAGCTTGATGAGGACACCTTCGTTTCGGTTTTCTTTGGATTTCTAAATGTCCAGACTCGTGCGTTCATGTTTAGCCGGGCTGGTCACCATCCGCTCTTGGTCTACAACCCCCTTCGAACTCCCCGACTCAATATTTTCAAGACGAACGGTATGGCTCTTGGGGTCGACGAGGGCCCGATCTTTTCAAAGAGTATCGAACAGCGCAGTGTTCAGCTCGCCGCGGGTGATGTTCTGGTGCAGTGTAGTAATGGGTTGATCACCGCGCCCAATGATGAGAATGAGCCCTTTGGAGCCGAGCGTATTCAGCGTCTGATTGAGCAGTATGGTCATGAAGACGCCGAGTACTTAGCCTGGAAGATTCGCAAGGCCGTCCAGAGCTGGCAAGGTAAGCGAGAGCCGGACGAAGATATAACTTTGATAGCTCTGAAGCTTCTCTAGGGTTTGAGTGGCTCCCGATAGATTTTGCGTGTTTCGAATCGACGGACATAACTGATATCATGAGGGTTCAACGGTAGCCCGCGTAAGACAAGGATCGACTTTCTCAATGAACGGTGGGTTTGGGGTTCGCCTCTACAAGCAGTCCTTTAACTTTGCGAGCGCCCATTTCCTCATTTTTGGAGACGGACGGCGAGAGCAGCTCCACGGGCACAACTACCGAGTGAGCATCGAACTCAAAGGAAAGCTCAGTAAGGCCGATCTCCTCGCAGATTTCATTGTCCTAAAACCGCTTATTCGCCAAGTCTGCGACGACCTCGATCATCGAGTCTTGATCCCGACAGAATCCAATTCCCTCGTTCTCGAAAAGACGGATAAAGAGGTTGAGGTTCGTGTGAGCGACGGCGCTCGCTTTGTCTTTCCTTTAACAGACGTCGTTTTTGTGCCGTTGGCTAATACAAGCACTGAGAGGCTCGCCGAGCTTATCTCGACCCGGCTTCAAGACTCTATTTGTTCCACGATTCCCGAAATCCGCTTAGATCACCTCCGAGTAGAGGTCGAAGAGTCCGGGGGGCAATGCGGGTGGTATGAGACGGAGTTGACTGGAAAAATGGGGCAGGTCTCATGAGTTATAGCGAGCGAGACTTAGCCAAGTTCCGCAAACGAATTTATGCCGAGCTAAAGAAAAATCCGCTTTGGGTTGTGATCGCAAACAACTCTCGCTGGTACTGCCCCTATTGCGCCGAGGAAGCGATTTCCCGTTGGCCAAAGGACGACGCGCAACAAATCGAACTCATCCTAAAGCACCTAGTCTCCAAGTGCGCGAGTTGGCGTGAGTTTAAGGGCTCGTTCCGGTCGGCGAAGGAACTGCGTCGGAAGCAGCTACTCCGCGAGCTAAGAACTCGGGCGAAGCTCTCTCTTGTGAAGAAGAAGGAGTGGCAGTTCACAAACAACGAAAGCCGGTGGTATTGCCCATTCTGTGTGAAACAAACGAAGGTCAACATCCCTGGCAGCCGGACGATGAACGAGGAGATGCTTAAGGGCATCTTGGGGCATATCGATGGTTGCTTCGATTTCAAGAAGAACAAGGGCGTTGAGCAACCAACCGATTACATTCAAAGTGTCGTCACCAAGGACAACAAGAAACTCCGCGTCCGTAGCGACGTGAAAGAGTTCTTAGAGAAGGAGAAGAAGGTCTGGATGCAGCGTGACGGGAAAGGTTGCTGGACCTGCCCTTTCTGCTTCGAGGTCCTCCAACGAGTCGACATTACCTCGCCGCTCTTCCGCCGGGAAAACGCGCCCCGCATGATCTCGGACCACCTCGTCGATCTGTGCAGCAAATACTCTACGAATGAGAAAGCTCGCTTCGCGGACGACAAATTGAATAAGGACGATCGGCCGCCTCTCTCCTCCGACGACGACATCCCCGTTCTTACCAGCGACGATAAGATTCCGCTGCCTGGTAAGGATGATACGGGTGAATTGCTCTCTCTTGATGGTCCGAAAAAGTCGAAGGGGAAGAAGCAACGGCGAACAATGACCGGGGCTTGGGGGCGGGACGGTGAGCTCGCAGCGATCGATCACGGAATGACGCTCCAAGCCTTTGAGAATTCTGGTGAAGCCGAACTTATTAGCGATGAGGACCTGCCGAATTCTCTTTTGACGGCGAGTCGAGAAGAGCCAGAGGCCCTCGCAGGCTTTCGTCAGGACATCAACCAAGATATTCAGAGGATGGAGAAACGGGGCAGAAATAAGAGCAAGCGCTCCGCTCATCGCACCATCAATTTTCAACGTGATGATCCAAAGCCCATCGATCTGAGACCCACAATTCCAAAGCTGAAGGGCTACGATTGTGGCTTTGAACTGTGCGCCGGAAGTTCGGGGGCACGGGACTTCATGGACGTGTTTAGGATGGGTCCGCTCTTTGTTTTTGCCCTTGGTTCGGTGACGACGAAGTCGGAAGATCCGGTGAAAACAGCATACTTGGCCCGGAGTATGGTCAGGCTTCACGTCCGCGACACCACAGATCCTTCAGAGATACTTCGTCTCGTGAACGCCGATATTTTTCCGCAGTTGGGACCGAAGACCTTTGTCAGCGCTTGCGTTGCGATTCTCGACCCTCGCCCCGGGCGCTTGACCTATTCAAGAGCGGGTTTGTTCGCCCCTATGGTCCTCAAAAACAAGGCGCGGAACCAGGTTCGCCTTCAGGACTATGAAGGAATGGTCATCGGCGCTGACCGAGGCGGCATGTTCAACCCGACGGTTTCTACG
>JARGOJ010001322.1 GCA_029210225.1 Planctomycetota bacterium | reverse complement strand
GCGTGATCGAAGCATCAAGTTCTGGAGATTTTGCAAGTATGACGTTGATCTGATCGATCACACGGTCGAGACTCAAGTCATACAAGAAGCTGCCAGCGCTCGCTGCTTTTGAACAGTGGACAAGTTTGCCTAGGGAGTCCTTTCCTAGTCCGTAAGCTTCTAGTCGAAATTGGGCCTTTCGAGCTGAGACGGCCCGGGCCTGAATGCCATAAAGTTGGTCGACACTCACACGTTCCCGGACATTGAGAACTTGTCCACCAGGGCCCACAAACTGCTTGCATGGGATCGGAACGCCTAACTTGACTTGTGTTGGTCCTGTTTGAGGAAAAAGAAAGTTAGCGTCAAGTTTGAATAGAGGATTGTCACTTTGCTGAAAGGTCAAGACAAAGCCACTTTGAACGCTCTCGACTGCGATCTCTTGTTCGTCCGAGGTAATATCTAAAGATCGGGCATAGACGTCGCTGAGAATAATGCGTCCCTCCCCTTCTGTTTGCCCAGTCTCGACGGTGCAGGTGAAGTCTCCAGGGAAGACTGTCAATCGGTCTCTAAACAAGGTTTCTGAGTTTTTGACCGAGCGAACTAGGATCTCTCCGTAAGGAGGATTGCTTGAGTTTAATGTCCTCCACTCACCCGGAACTTTCGCGGCTTTCCATTGAAGATCATCGACTCTACTTCGCCCCGCTTCGCTGATTTCAAACCAACATGGTAAACCCAGAAACACATCCGTGCCGCCGTAACCCAAAGCTCGCCGCCGACCTGTCATGAGATATGTATGGCTTTCTTCATCGGTCGATTGTGAGCGAATTCGAAACCGATCGCCTGCGGACTCGATTATCAACAATCCTTGACCTTGTATCACTCGTCTTCGATTTTGATACAGCAATCCAGTCTCTTTAAACTCTCCTTCGGAGGACCATTGTGAATCTTCGGGAAGGACCACGATGATGGATTTATGGCGAGTTTTAGTTGTTCCTCGTCCGATAAGCCGTGGTCGTTCGTCATCTGTGAAAACCCAGGGAATCTCTCCAAGAGGAGATCCACCAGCAGGAATGGTCTGACCTAGATTGCGGGAACCGAGGGTCGCGGCGAGTTCGATAGTGTCTTCTAAGACCTCACTTGACTTCAAAGAGCTTCGTCCGCGTCGTTCTAGGCGATATTTGGAGCTTTCTGCATGAGCCAGGGCAACCGGACAACGAATGCCATTCGTGGTGACTAGAGAGAGCTCAAAACGATTCAACAAATTTTCGCACCCGAAAGCTTCTAAGAAGAAACTTTCCTCAATGAGGGGTGAAAAGTGAAGTTCTCTCTCCAGGCGAAAGCCTTCTATCCCCCGGACAAGAAACGCTTCGAGTTTGAGTTCGTTTGAATTGCTAGAACTGCCAAGTTTTTCGGTGAGTAGGTTGCCGAGTAATTTCTTAGTAATTGAATCTTCAAGGGAAAGAGGGAGTTTGTTTCTCCATCCTGGTCGATGGTCGTCAAGATACAGTAATGGGTCTTGTACGCCTTCTGGTATGGGAGGAGTCCTTAGATCTTTGACTGCTTCGACAAGTTTCGCAGAGAGTTCTCGGACAATGTCGTTCTGGAGTGATTTAGGAAGGTTATCTTCATAAAAGGGAATGAGTTCTTCACAACTTAGATCTCTAAAGCTCTCTTTGGCCTTGAGCACACTTCGTAGAAAACGTGTGATCGCCGTGTCCTGACGATGAAGAATCTTGAGGGGGAGGCCTCCTTCACAAACAAGCGTTGTGAGGTAGCGATTTGAAGACTCAACTCTGAGAAGATGGCGCCCCCACCATTGTAGACCTTCGCGAACGATTTTTACCAATTGTCCACGTGATCTTTTGAATCCAATAGGGGTACAGATTTCCTCCCATTTCCAAGGCCCAGATTCATGGGACCGACAGAATTGAACGGCACCATAAAGGCAGAAGGCCGCGGACTCACGCCAGGGAAGTTCATAGTGGTTTTTAAAGAGGTTCTTTAACCCGGATTCAAGGCTTTGAAACTGATCTGCGCGAACG
>JARGOJ010000224.1:7601-10762 GCA_029210225.1 Planctomycetota bacterium | reverse complement strand
AGAGGATATCGAGCCGCTGAACATCGCCGAGTCTTTGCCGAGGGTGTCAATGACAATGTCGTCTGAGGTGCCGGCTTTTTCGAGCCATTTCATCTCTTCGTAAAGCTCAGAGATTGAGCTTGGGCGTTTCTCCGGGTCACCGTTGAGTAGCTTCTCCAGGAAGGGCAAGAGATGGGCTGGGACCCCGGCCATTTCTGGGACCGGGACTTCACCTCGGGAGAGCTTCATCGCCATTTCGAGACCGGTGATCCCAGGAAAGGCGGAGTGACCGGTAAGAACATAGTGTAGTGTCAGGCCAAGACCGTAAAAGTCGGCGCGGATATCAATCGCCTCTTTATTGATTGCGGTGTAAATCTCTGGAGCCATGAGAGTGTCGGCGCCTTGCCCTGGTTCAATATCAAAAGTTCCGGACAACGCACTGATCTCACGGGCTAGGGAGAAGTCCATGAGCTTCGCGACACCGCGATTTGTATAGAAGACGACATTCGGATTGATGTTACCGTGAATTAATTTGCGCTCGTTTGAGTATTCAATGGCTTCGCAGAGCTCTTTCGCGATGCGGAGGGCATCCTCGACCTCGAGGGGACCATGCTCGCTGACATAGTCAAAGAGGGTCGCGCCTTCTTGGAATTCCATGACGACGTAAATAATGCCGGGGCAGCGCCGGAAGTCGAAGACTTGAAAGATGTGGTCGTGAACGAGGGAGGCTGCGAGGCGAGCTTCTTTAAGGAATTGATCGACGACAGAGGGGTCTTGATCGTCTCGGAGGGGCAAAACCTTGACCCGATAAATCTTGCCGATCTCGACGCGCTCTGCTTTGAAGACCTGAGGATCTTGGGAGAGCAATGATATGACGCGAAAGCCTTCCGATTCGAGGCCATCCCAAACGTTATTGGTATCTCCGATCTCAACAACAGACCAGCACTGAGGACAAACAATGACTCCTTCGTCATTCACCTCACTCTCTGGGACGTGAGCGCCACAGCGATTACAGTTGATAATGACGGTCTTGACGAATTGAACGTCGAAGGAAATCTTGCCGAGCTGGAGTTTGACTCCGTCGCTGAGCTTCGCCTTCTTAATCTTCTCTTCATTGATGAAGCAGCTGTTGCGGGATCCAAGGTCTTCGGCGAAGACGTCCCCGGAAAAGTAACTAAGAGAGCAATGACGGCGAGAGACGCTGGTCGCGTTTAGGAAAAAATCGGCATCCGGAGACCGTCCAATAATAACGTTATGGCCTGGGCGAAGCTGGATGCGGCGTTTCCGCTTGCCGTGGATGAGGAGAATCTCTTGTTGATCTATATTCCCGTGCTCACTCACAAGCTGACTTTCGTTAAATTCGTTCGTGAATCGTCTGTTATTTCTGATAACAGAAATACTTATCTTTCGCTTCTGGCGAGGGAATCGAACATCTTATCCTCTCGTCCAATTTTGCCCATTCTTCGACGACTACACAGAACTCAGAGGGCGTAAACTCAAGGATACCCGAAACTCTTCAGTGGTGAATACACTTTTCAAACAAAACAAAGATAGTCGACCTAACTTGTTAACTTTTTTCGTTTCAGACGCCTGATATATGGGCCGAAAAACAAATCGCGCTGCTTGTTCAAGAAACCAAGACGGAGAGTGCCATGAAATTGGCTCCAGACATAGAAATTCGCCATCTTTCCGGTCCGGAGTGGTGCAACCTGCTGAAAGCCTTTGGGCCGCCCCCTCGGCCTGGATTCGAGCGGAAAAAAAGTGACTTGATCCTGCGAGTGTTGTGTGAGGAAAGAGTTGTTAAGTTCTGGCATTCAAAACGGGGGCGCCTATCTCCTGACGATTGCCGCTCGGATGAAGCAACAAAGACAATCAGCGAGCGCTACGACGATGCCCGCGTGGTTTCACTCACGACCGACACTCTGACTAAGCTCACGAGCACTTGGCAGTTTGAACTCAATGTCGATGGCGACTTTCTCGATCAAATCATGGGGCTTGTCAGTTTGATTGGCCGTCCCGCTGGACTCGACATTTACCCGCCTCCCCCTTGGCTGGGGATGCCTTCTTTCCTTCGGGGCGCGTTGTTGAATGTTCTTTTTCCAAAGAACCGCTGTTTTGTCTTTCTCGTTACGAAAGACGGAAAAGTCTGGACCTCAGTCATTGCGCGTCATGGCGCACGGGGCTTGGATTTGTTCACCGGCTCTGAGGCCTTCTATGAGACGAGGCCGACAGAGTTGGGACCGGCTTGGATTGACGACCTTTGTTCCCTCGTTTCCAAGGAATACGGCCCGGTTCATGCGGCCGTTTCCTTTGATTGGCGGGCTTTTTGGAATTTTCGCCGGAACCCCACCAAAGAGTTTTTTACAAAATTGAGACAGCGTGGAGAAGCGCTCGCTCCTGTCTGGCCATTTGCATGGACCGTTCTTCACTGGTCTCTGGATAGGAAGCAGCAAAAGCGGTTGGGCAAAATGAGTAAAGAAGAACAAAAGCGATACAGTGATCCACTAGAGGACACCGTTCTGGAAGAGCTTTTGTGATTTTTGCATTTTTTGTAGCTCTCTGGAGTCTGAGCGTTTTTGGGCCTCTCCCCTCCGAGGCTCCAGGAATGGCGTGTTTTTATAAAGTGAATCGTAACTTCGGCTTGCGTCTTATGTCAGGTTTCACGTACCCTACAACTAGCGCAAGTTGGGGTATAAAAGCCTTTACCGCGCACATGCAAGCAAGTTCAGCGTTGCGAGCGAATTTGAGATTTTGAAGGACATTGCCATGGCCGCAGACGATCCAAATAAAGATCCAGACTCCGAGGCGAAAGCGCTCCGTGCTCAGGAAACTGAGCTTGAAGGAGATTCGGGGCGCGTTGATCGCGCTGAGGCGTTCGCGGGTCTTGCGGTGGGTTCGGGGACCGTCGACGATAGCGAAGATGATGCTCCTCCGCCAATGGGCGCATTGAGCGCGCTTGGCCTCGCATCCGGACAAACTGTCGATGATGGCGACGCGCAAGAACATCTCCGTAAGGAAGACAAAAACATTTTGGTTGGGTCCGCCAGGAATACCGGGGCCCCTGTTGAACCAACAGCCGACGACCCCAACAAACTGGGCACCCCCTCCTCTCTTAAACTAGATAATGCAACCCACGATGATGGGGGAGCCTCAGCCCTTCAACTAGGCAATGCCACCGTCGA
>JARGOJ010000224.1:0-7591 GCA_029210225.1 Planctomycetota bacterium | reverse complement strand
GATGATGGTGATCCTGACTCTGTGATGGCAAGCCTCACAGCGTCTGCGCCGCTTCATCTTGGAAACGCGACGGTCGACGAAGCGGATGATACTCCTGACACTCCCAGCTCCCTGTTGGGCGGAATGGGCAGCTTAAACCTAAGCAATCAAACTGTTGACGATGGGGACGAAGGCACTCAAGACGCGGGCAGAGAGGTCCTCAATTTTACGTCCGCGACAATTGATGAGGGTGGTGAGACAGCTGATGCCATGCCTGGCATACCTGCTGGATTCAACCTCAATGCCACTGTCGACGAGGGTGACACAGACACAAAAGTCCGCGGCAAGACAAACCTTCAAGATAAGACTCGGACAGCGAACGGCTGGAGCACTGGGAGTGGCTCTGGAAGTCGGTCAGGGCTCATGTCGAGCGACATCACTTCGATTTCAGGGCGCCTCGGGGATGCGGGAACGAGCTTCGCTGGCTATACATTGCTCGAGAGAATCGCTGAAGGAGGAATGGGTGTCGTCTTTAAAGCGCGCCAAGATGCACTGAATCGTATTGTGGCTGTCAAGATTATGAAGGGAGGGGCGCTCGCGAGCGAATATCGAAGAAAGCGTTTTGTCCAAGAAGCGGAAGCGGCCGCGGCTCTAAAACACTCCCACATTGTGCCGATTCACGAGATCGCGGAAGCCGCTGGTCACCCCTACTATGTCATGGATTACATTCAAGGAACGCCGATTCATGATACCTGTCAAAAGGCCGACCTTCAATTCGACGACATCGCAAGCATTATGGGTCAGATCGCCGACGCGGTGCACCACTTTCACACTCGGGGAATTATTCACCGTGACTTGAAGCCCGATAACATCCTGGTTGAAGCTGAGACGATGGAGCCGAAGATCATCGACTTCGGGATCGCGAAGAACTTGCTTCAATCGGAAGACAAGAACATGACCCGGGAAGGAGCGGTGCTCGGAACGCCTCATTACATGTCTCCAGAGCAAGCGTCAGGAAGTCACAACGAGGTTGACACCCGTAGTGACGTTTATGCCCTCGGCGCGATTTTCTATGAGCTGCTCACCGGGCGTCTGCCGTTTGCTGAGGTCGATCCAAAAGTCTTGCTCTTTACAATCCTCGACAAAGATCCTCCGACACCGACGGACATTCAAAGCGAGCTGCCTTGGGAATTGTCGGCCATCACAATGAAGGCGATGGAGAAGGATAGGGAGCGTCGTTACCAAACAGCTCTTGAACTCAAAGATGATATTGCTCGTTATCTAAAGAGTGAGCCGATTGAGGCAAAGTCAGCGGGTTTCCTCTATAAAGCCGGGAAGTTTGTCAAGCGCCGCAAGGGTCTCGTGGCGTCGTGCATTGGTGTGTTCATCGTCGTTGTGGGTCTCGTTGGATTTATCATTCAACAACAGCTCTCGTCCTATGAGAACGATCGCATTGCCCAGTTAAAAATCTTGAAGGGGCAGGAAAACACGATCGCCGAGGCGAAACGCGCCACAAAAGCAGCGGAGGCAGCTAAGAAGTCTGCTGAGAAGGCGAAGGAGGCCCAAGCCGGCCTTCTCGTTGAAGCGGAAAAGGCCAAGAAGGCGCTTGAAAAGGCTAAAGAGGCCCAGGCTGCGCAGCTTGTCGAGGCCAAGAACGCCAAGGCGAGCGCCGAGTTGGCGACGCTCAATGCCCAAAAGGCTGAAAAGAAGGCTAAGGAAGCGGCCTCTGCTCAAGCGGAAGCGGTCAAGGCTCAAGAAGCTCAAGTGATCGCGGCGAAGGAAGCCAAGAAACAGGCGGAGCTCGCGAAGAAGCAGGCGGAGCTCGCGAAGAAGAACGCCAAGCTCGCTGAAGAAGCGGTCCGCAAAGCGCGTGATGCAGAGAAGATCGCGGCGGAAAACGCTCTCAAGGCTCGTCTGGCATCAGCGAGGGGATTCTACAAAATGGAGCGATCCAACCCTCTTGATGCCGCCGACAACCTCCGAGATGCCATCAACCTTGTTCGCAACGACGATGAGCAACTTCGCCTTGATTGCGAGAAGGCTTTCGTGGACCAAGTGGTCTTGCTCGCGAACTCGAACGTTAACGATAGAAACACCGGTTTGGCGGAGTATTGGTTACGTCAGGCTAAGAAGATGAAAAAGGCTGAGGCTGCCGGACATAAACAAGACGAGATCGAGTTCATCGAAAGAACCATCGATGAACTCCGCGGGGGCTTGGATAACATTAAAAACGCCCGTGTTGCGCTCGAAGGCGGAAAGCTCGCGCAGGCTCGTGGTGAATTGAATGTCGCCATCAAAAAAGGCGCCAAGGCAAAAGACTATGGATCTCTCAATGAAGAGATTGATAAAGCCTGTCTGATTGTTGGTGAACGCCTTGTCCGTGAAGGACGAGACCTGCTCAAAGAAGGGAAGGGAGGCCCGGCGTTCGCGAAAGCGGAGGAAGCCGAACAGCTCCTACCCGATTACGAGTCGGCGAAGATCCTTCATCAGAATGCCGCGACTCGACTCGCCCTTGAAGCTCGCATTCAAGCAAATGATTACGGTCAACAATTGACGCGCCAAGATCAGGCGGTCAAGGAGTTGTCGGAAGCCGCCAAACAACTGGAGAAATTCCCAGAGACGCAAAAACTTCTCTTGATTGAAAAGGAACACCGACGGCTATTGATTACGGATAGCACGCTCACAAAGTTCGCCTACATTCCAGCTGTTAAGTTCACCGACACCAAAGCGTTTTACATGAGTCGTTTTGAGGTGACAAACCTGGACTATCTTCAGTTTGTCGGCGACGGCGCCTACGACGAAAACCAATTCTGGGATGCTGAGTTCAAAGAGGATGATCGCAAAGCGGCAGCCGCTTTTTGGACGAAGCGTGCTGGGAACCAGCAGATTGCTCGTCAGCCAGCGACGCATCTCTCTTGGTATGAAGCCCGGGCTTACGCTCGTTGGAAGACCGCAAAGGCGAAAGAAAATGGACAAAAGTCGGTCTATCGACTCCCTACGATCAAGGAGTGGGAGGCCGCCGCCGGTTGGGATCTAAAATCACAGAAACCTCGGGCTTATCCTTGGGGCGACGAATTCCAATCGGACGCAATGTTGCTTGATGCGAAAAGCCCCGCGGATGTCGGAAAGGCGAGGGTAGATGTCTCACCCTTCGGTGTTTACGATCTCGGTGGGAGCGTCAGCGAGTGGGTTGTGCGACTGAGCAAGGGCAAGGAAACTCAAGGGATTAAAGGCGCAGACTACTCCGCGTCTGAGGCCCACGCCCGTGAATTTGGACGGGTTGCGAACCTCGCTGCACCCAATCCCAATCCACCGAAAATTGTGAGTATGCGTTTCGGTTTCCGCCTCCTACGGGAAATCTCTTCAGAAGATCAATAAATTGTCGATATGGGCCTCGGTGAGCTTTCGTCATCGTTTGGAAGGTGGTTCCTAAGTGTTCAGGACTAAACCGGCTTTACAACTAATGTGTTTCTTGGCCTTGGGTATGACAATCGGCTGCACGCAGATCCCAGATAGGGGTGATGTACGGGCGGATGGCATCGACAAATACCTTGGGCGAGATCCGGGTGGAGCCATGGCGGGGGGCCTCGGGGTTGCCCCGGTCACAATCGCTGAGGGGGCCCGACTCAAGCTTGAGAATGAGGTCGATCCAACTGAAACCGTTGATACCGACATGTTTCAAGCCGAGATCGTCGCTTGGGCCAATAAGACCAGCCTCTTTAAGCAGTGCACGTTGTTGAAGAAAGAAGAGGAAGGTCAAAGCTTCGATGATGTGGCTTGGGCCACCGGCTCAGACGTGATTCTTGAGACAACGATCACCGCCATTAGACCCCGCTTCAAAGACCATCACTGGAGCTGGATTCCGAACTGGGTGAACCTCGTCATGCTCACTATTCCTGCCTGGTGGGTTGCGACGGAAAATTACGAGTTAGAAGTTGAAGTTGAGCTTCGCCTTCGCCTCCTCGATCAAGCTCAGTCACAGCTCGTCACGACCGCAAAAACAGTCGTTGAGGGACGCTTTGACGAGTGGGAGCGTGGCTTTCGTTGGCTCGGACTAGGGATGGTCTTTTCCCCAGGAATGAACACCGCTGACAACTGGACTAAAATTAGTAAGAAGCTCTTTCCTGCAGCGGCCGGGAAGCTTTCCCAGCAAATGGTACAGACCCTTGAGTCGGAGTTTCGTCCAGTCACAAAGGAGAAGTCCTACGATAAGGCCAAGAAAAGAACCCTCGCCATTGTTGTTGGCATTGGTTCATACAAGGACTCCAATAATTTCCAGCCCAACCCTGAGGCGACAAAAGGCGCCAAAGAAGTTGCGAAGGAATTGACCGCGAAGTATGGCAAACGCTACGTTAAAACACTCTTCGATTCCCAAGCCACACGAAAGCGCCTTGAGGAAACCGTCGACACCTTCCTGCGAAACAAGGCCCGGGCCGGGGACAATATCATCCTTTATATCTCGACTCGAACGGTGATGTTCGGGGGCTCTCCAGTGGCGGTGATGTACGACTCGACGACCGACAAGGGCCTCATGCCCGTTGGGATTTTTGGATCCATTCTTGAGGGAATTCCGGGAGATAAAGCGCTCATGATTGAGACGAATTACCCGGCGAAGACGAAGAAGGATCTCAATGTGCTCTTTAAGCCTCTGTTCAATAAGAAAATCACGGTCATGTCCGCCACACGCCCCGGGAGTGATCAGGCGACGACTGGCTTTGGCATGGGTTTGTTCTCCTATCATATGGCCAACGGCTTGAAGGGTAAGGGCGATCTAAATCGTGATGGCCAGATCGACTTCGACGAAGTCGGCGTTTACGTCGATGAAAAAGTGCAGAGCGACTCCGGTTTGCGGGGCGACCTGCAAAAGCCATTTGTTGTGATCCAGAACTGAAGGATTGAGATCCGACCAAGTCCAAGGCAGACATCCACCTGTATGTCTGCCGGGATTAGATAGGCGCCCTGGAATTTTTGCAGAATCACTCCCAACCGATTCCGTTTACTTTTTGCCGAAGCCGGTGCATTCGTCTCTGTTTAGAATGAGAATGACTGGCTGTCCCGACTCGGGATGGCAATACCACTCTCCGCGGACGCTGGGGAACTGATTGCGAAAGCGCTCTCCAGTAATGTCACCCATTTCAATAAAGAGTTTGCCGTCTTCAGCGAGGTATTTCGGAGCCTCAGTGATGAGCGGAATGATCAATTTGAAACCGCTCTCTCCCCCAAACAATGCGGGCTCTGGCTCGAAGCTGTACTCCTTGGACATGACTTGCTTGAAGTCTTCGCTCACGTAGGGAGGATTGCAAAGGATCCAGTCGAAGATTTGCTCGGGAACGGCATCGAAGAGGTCCGATTCAATGACGGAGACCCGATCTCCCAACCCGTGGATCTCAACGTTCTTTCGGGCCACTGACAGAGCCTCTGGGAAGACTTCGGAGGCGACGAGGGTTGCGGCAGGAAAAGACTGGGCGAAGGCCACAGCGATCCCCCCAGACCCTGTGCCCATATCTAAGATAGACCAAGGTCGATGGGGATCGACAGACTGAAAGTAGTCTTCGAGCATGGTGCCGAGGGCGCTGCGGGGGATGAGTGCGCCTTCATCGATGTAGAGCCTATGACCGCAATACCAAGTTGTATTCAGAATATAAGCCATGGGCTTCTTGGTCGTTCGGCGCTCCCTGATCGCGCTCAGAATTTGCTCCCGCTCAGAGCGTACCAGGCGCGAAGACGAATACTCACTGAGTTGATCGGGATTAAGATTCAAACATGTGCCGAGTAGAAAGACGACTTCGCCCTCTGCCGAGCCCATACCATTGCGGAAGCAAAGCGATGGGTCATTAAGCTGAGTCAAGGCGTATCTGTAGTAGTCCTCGATGCTTTCTAAGTCATTGATCTCATCACTGAAATTTGAAGGTGGCTTGGTCATTTCGAGCCTTTTGGCCTGGGCCGTGGGTCTTTGGAGCGTCTCGATTTCGGAGAGTCCAGCTTGAGAGTGCTTGTCGTCGGATTCTACTAAAGAATGGGCGCGCTGTTTGGAGATGCTCTTCGCCCCGACAAAAAGCCAGAGTTGGTTTTGTAGCAAGAGGGTTCACTCATTGGAATCGTTTGAAGCGAGGGCCTAGAACTGGATGCTCAGGCGTCTCGGGGATCAATTTCACGGCCTGCTTCCTGATCGATTAGGAATAATATCTGACTTCGAAATTTTCTTTCCCGACCCAAGGAGAGCTCCAGGCATAGCCCTAAAATCTCTGAAGCTCCTATTTAGGTTGAGTCTTGGACGACAGAGGCGATTCATGGGCCCCGATGATTGGCGCGGAAGTCAAGCCGTTAAGCATAGCTTTCGTCAATGTTGTGTCACAATTGTCAGATAATTTACGAGCACTTGCTCAAGTTGTCACCTATGTTGGTTTTAGGGACTCTCGTCTTTATTGATGGGGGGCCTGAGATTTTCAGAGTGGGCACGACCAATAAAAAACCCGGCGGGGTTGCGAGGAAAGACATGAAGAGAATCTTTAAGACCATAAGTTTTGGGTTCTTGTCCGCGCTTTTGACAGGATGCGGAGCCGCGGCGATCACCGCCATAGCGGCAAGCTCAGGCGGAAGCTCTAGTGGTGGCGCCCGGCCAAACACTGCTCCCTCGATTGAAGTGGTCGACGCGTCCGTCCCCGCCGTGGTCACGGGGAACTTGGTGTTGGCGTTCACTGTCACGGACGGTGAGGGCGACTCAGTCGCGGTGACGACTCAGATCTCCGCAGACAATGGTCAAAGCTTCCGTGACGTTCCAGACAGTGCGATTGTCTCGGGAGCAAACGTTGGGCTGGCTGGAGCCGTAGGCGGAGTCCAGTTCTCTTTTACGATTAATACTTTAGACCCGGCCTTATTTCCAGGTCAGACCGTGGCTCAGGCCGTTGTTCGGTTGAGCTGCACGGATGGGGGCGGCTTATCGAGCGCGACCGACGACAGCATCGTCTTCAGGATCGCCAATAACAATCCGCCGGTGCTCAACTTGGTGAACAATAACGACGACGTCAAAGAGGTCGCGCTGACCTTCAATATCTCCGATGCAGAAGCGCTGATCAATTCACCCACTTTTCCAGCCCGAAGCGAGACATTGAGCACTGGAACCATGGGTGAAATTGCTCTTTCCAGCCTGACAGCGCTCGCTCAGTCGAGCACCATGGGAACCCCGGGAACACTGCTCATTCGCTACGATAATGGCAGCGTCCTTGTTGACCGGGACAATGGCGATGGCACCGGTAACATTCAGGTCCTCAGCGGCCCGGGTTTTACTAATGGAACTACGGCCACGGTGAACTATGCGACCGGTGTCTTCAGTGGCGATGCGACGATTACAGTGCTCGGGGGGACCTTGAGCGGGAATACGGTCTCTGTGGACTACAATCGTAGTTACTTAGTCGTGCGTCGCATTCAATATGACAACCTTCGAGATCCAGCCGGCTTTTTGGATTGCACCGCATCGAATGGGAATCAGCGAGTCCCGTTCCCAGTCTTTGTGACTCGGGCGAATAGCGCTCGAACCTTCGTCTGGGATTCATTGACCGACCTCGACTTTGGGAACTCTCAGTTTGTTCAGTTACAATTGGAATTGGATGAT